>JAGWUY010000067.1 GCA_028868255.1 Alphaproteobacteria bacterium
GTCAAATCAATTGTCTTGGTTTGTGCATTGGCAGAACCTGCAGTGGCAAAAGCCATTGCAGCTGCACCAATCAAAAGGTCGCGGCGGGTTGTATCAATCATAAGGTTTTCCTACTCGAGTTTGGGGATGGAGACAAAACCCTATTTGCGCCTGTGGAGAACGCAGGTTTAGGGCCATTCGGTGCTGCAAAACGCGCCAATCTGCCCAAGGCAGCTTTGAGGTCTTGGTCAGCAATGTCGTCGAATTCTTGATTCCAAGCTTTAATAGCTTCGGGCTTCATGGGTTTTGGAGGCGTTTTGGGCAACCTCACGGGTTGATTGCCCTGAATAATCTTAAGTGCTGTGATTGCGCCATAACCCAAATATTGATTAACGCGCTCAATGATACGCGGTGTTTCATATTGCAGTTCTAGTGCCAAGCCAGCAGCAGCGCACACCACCAATGTTCCGCCTGAAAGGCTGCTGCCTTCCGCGTAACCGCGTGGCCACTTTATTTTTTCGGGCGCACAGATCATCGCCACGGCTGGCCCCACAATGGCCGCCCATTGCGCTACCACTTGTTCGCTGGCAAAACCATGACGCTGAAAAGCGGCCTTGGCGAGATTGCGAAAATGTTTGTCGATGGTTTGCATGATTCTGGAAGTTAATGAGTTGTTTGCAGCAGGATATTCACGAAAACCATGGCAGAACAAGGGCTGAAACCCGATTTGAGCAAGCAACTTTTAGACTGGTATGATGCCCACGCGCGAGTCTTGCCATGGCGGGAAAAGCAGGGGGTGCCCCCTGACCCTTATAAAGTCTGGCTTTCTGAAATCATGTTGCAACAAACCACGGTCGCAGCGGTCAAGGATTATTACCTAAAATTCGTCTCCTTTTGGCCGCGGGTTGAGGATTTGGCAGCGGCTGACCCCGAAGATATTATGAAGGCTTGGGCGGGTCTTGGCTATTATGCACGGGCCCGCAATCTATTGGCCTGCGCCAAAGCAGTGGCTGCGGCGGGCGGGAAATTTCCTTCCTCGCTTGAGGGGTTACAAGCCTTGCCTAGCATTGGGCCATATACGTCAGGGGCCATTGGTGCTATTGCTTTTGACCTGCCGGTTGCGGCGGTGGACGGAAATGTGGAGCGCGTCATTTCGCGCTATTACGCCATTGAAACGCCGCTGCCCGCTTCAAAGCCTGAGATCAGAGACAAGGCACAAGCGCTGGTGCCAGCACAGCGTGCCGGCGATTTTGCGCAGGCCATGATGGATCTTGGGGCCACGATTTGCACGCCGAAGTCACCTGACTGCAAAACTTGTCCGTGGACGGAGCATTGTCTTGGTCGCGCGAAGGGCCTTGCGGCCTCGCTTCCCCTCAAGGCAAAAAAGGTGAAGGTCCCCACCCGCTATGGCCATGTGTTTTGGATTGAAAATGCAGAAGGCGATGTGCTGGTGCGCAAGCGCCCCGCCAAAGGCCTGCTGGGTGGCATGACTGAATTTCCTTCCAGCGATTGGGGCGTGCAGACAGAATTTGTTGCACCATTCAGAGCGAATTGGCGCAAGATGCCGCGCCTTGTAGAACACACTTTCACGCATTTTCATTTACAGTTGGCGGTGTGGAGGGCAGTTGCCCCCACAGCCGTTCTGGATGGAAGGTTCGTTTCGCGCCAAAGCTTGCACGAAGAGGCCTTGCCATCGGTGATGCGCAAAGTGGCCGTGGTAGCGTTTCACCACGATCCTCACCCTGAGGTGCCGCGAAAGCGGCCTCGAAGGGTTGGTTGATACAATCCGCCAAGTGCCCTTCGAGGCCCTGCTGCGCAGGGCACCTCAGGGTGAGGAACTTCTCTAAGCCGCCTTCGCCAACTCGGCCCGCACCTGCTGACGTAGCAAATCAATTGGCACTAAGTTCGGCCCGCGCCGCACATGCCAATAGGTCCAGCCATTGCAAGCTTCCGCACCCTGCACATGTGCCCCCACTTTGTGGATCGAGCCTGAGTTATCCTTCGAAGCAATTGAACCATCAGCACGCACAGATGCGGCAATGCGCGTGGTGTGGTCAAACAGGGTTTCACCCGCTTTCACCAATCCACGCTCAATCAACGTGCCGAAAGGAATGCGCGGTTCTGCGCGTTTGCCCACAGTGGTTTTCAATGCTTCCAAGGACAATGGCTCTACTGCCTCGATCCGCGCCAATGCGCCCTTGGCATAGTTCACATCGCGTTCAATGCCAATGAAGTGGCGGCCAAGTTGTTTGGCCACAGCGCCCGTTGTGCCCGTGCCAAAAAATGGATCGAGGATGACATCACCCAGATTTGTTGTGGCCAGCATCACCCGCTGCAACAATGCTTCGGGTTTTTGCGTGGGGTGAAGCTTGTCGCCATCCTCATTCTTCAAACGCTCGCCACCTGTGCAGAGAGGCAATGTCCAATCCGAACGCATTTGCAGATCGTCATTGAAAATCTTCATGGCCTCATAGTGGAAGCAATATTTTGATTTCTCATCACGGCTCGCCCAAATCAATGTTTCATGGGCATTGGTGAAGCGGCGGCCGCGGAAATTTGGCATGGGATTGGTTTTGCGCCACACCACATCGTTCAAAATCCAATAGCCCAAGTCTTGCAACGTTGCACCAACGCGGAAAATATTGTGATAGGAGCCGATCACCCACAAAGCGCCATTGGGCTTCAGCACACGGCGGCACTCGGCCAACCACGCCTTGGTAAAAGTGTCATAGTCGGCAAAGCTTGAGAATTTATCCCAGTCATCATCAACTGCATCAACTTTGCTTTCATCAGGGCGATGCAGATCACCTCCCAATTGCAGATTATAGGGTGGATCAGCAAAGACCAGATCAACTGAAGTGGTGGGAATTTTCTTCAGCTGTTCAAGGCAATCGCCGAGCAAAATCTGGTCATGGAGGGGACGTACATCAAGCTTCGATTCATAACCCATTTCACTCATTCCCCTGTACGCAAACTAACTGACAGGAGCGTTATGAGTCTTTGCAGAGTCCGTGTGAATCGAAAAGCTTAATAATGGTTAACGCGCCAGAATGAGAGCTATGGGTTTGAAGGTTTTGCGATGTTCGGGGCACACGCCATGGCGCGCCAAGGCCGCTGCATGGGCGGCTGTGCCATAACCCTTGTGCTTGGCAAAAAGATAATCAGGGTACTGACGATCAAGCGCATGCATCATGCGGTCTCGCGTGACTTTGGCGATGATGGAAGCTGCTGCGATCGAAAGAGATTTGGCGTCGCCACCAATAATGGTTTTGGTTTTGCAGGTGAGTATTGGGGATTTGTTGCCATCAACCAGGGCCAGATCGGGTTTGGTTTTGAGGGCGGTTACAGCACGCTGCATCGCCAGAAACGTGGCTTGGAGAATGTTGATTTCGTCAATTTCGGCGGCTGAGACAATGCCCACGCCGACAAGTGCGGATTGCATGATAGGGTCAAACACAGCTTCACGCTTTGCTTCATTCAGCTTTTTGGAATCATTGAGACCCGGCGGGATATTGTGTCGATCAAGGATCACAGCCCCCGCCACCACAGGCCCCGCCCAAGGCCCCCTTCCTGCTTCATCCACGCCGCAAATGATGCTGTGGCCAGAGGACAGGGCGGCGGATTCATAAGTGAAGGTGGGGATCATGTGTTTTCTTTCGTCCCCCACCCGTCTGCTTCGCAAACACCCTCCCCTCAAGCAGGGGAGGGATGAATGCGCCTAATCCCTCCCCTGCTTGAGGGGAGGGTGTTCGCGGAGCGAACGGGTGGGGGCTGTTATTGCTTCTGTTATCTTGTCAATCACACCATCCATAGCATGGTCTACATCAACATTCCAAAAGCGGAGAACGCGGTATCCCCACTCTTGCAATAACATGTCTCGCAGCCGATCCGAACGTGCACCCTTCTCCAGTCCGTGTTGCGAGCCATCAATCTCAATCACCAATCGGCGTTTGCGTTCAAGAAAATCAACGACATAATTCGCAAGCGGCGATTGCCGTCTGAAGTGAAAGCCTTGCTTGTTCAAATGTCGCAGTTGACACCACAAAGCTACCTCCTGTGGAGTCATGTTTTTGCGCAGATGCCGTGCGAATTCATTTGTCATCTCGTCCCCCACCCGTCTGCTTCGCAGACACCCTCCCCTCAAGCAGGGGAGGGAAAACTAAATCAACTTCAACTGCTCTCCCACTTGGGCTGGGCGCTCGAACAGGTCGGTGCGCAGTTTGGTGCGCTTGGCGTTCAGGCCCAAACGTTGCGCAGCCAGCTGGAAGCGGCGGCCGATGGTCCAGGCATAGGGGCCGGAGCCCGTCATACGATCGCCGAAGTTGGAGTCATTTTCCTTACCGCCGCGCACGGATTTGACCAGCGACATCACCTTGTTCGCCTTGTCGGGAAATTCCTTCGCCAACCAATCCTTGAAAATCTCCTTCACTTCAAACGGCAGGCGCAGCATGGTGTAGCCCGCCTCGCGTGCGCCCGCTGCATAGGCGGCTTTCAAAATCGCGTCGATTTCATGGTCGTTCAGACCCGGAATAATGGGGCCCATCATCACCACAGTTGGAATGCCCGCCTTGGATAAAGCCTCCAAAGCGGCAAGGCGCTTGGCGGGTGTTGAGGCACGTGGCTCCATGGTGCGGGCCAATTTGGGGTCCAGCGTGGTGATCGACAAAGCCACCTTCACCAGCCCCTGCTCTGCCATTGGCTTCAACAGATCAATGTCGCGGCACACCGAAGCCGATTTGGTGACAATGCCAAAGGGGTGTTTGAACTCGCTCAGCACCTCAATCACCGAACGGGTGATGCGGTAAGTGCGTTCAATAGGTTGATAGGGATCAGTGTTGGCCCCCAGTGCAATGGTGCGGGGCTCATAATTGGTCGCGGTTAATTCCCCCCGAAGAAGAGCCGCCGCGTTCGGCTTTATGAAAAGTTTGGATTCAAAATCCAGCCCCGGCGAAAGACCCATGTAGGAATGGGCGGGCCGCGCATAACAATAAACACAGCCATGCTCACAGCCGCGATATGGGTTGATCGAACGATCAAAAGAAATATCGGGCGATTGGTTGCGCGCAATAATCGACTTTGGCGTTTCAGTGAAAATTTCAGTTTTGAGGCGTGGGATTTCGCTTAAACTTTCCCAGCCATCATCCACCAACTCTTCATTCAGCGACTCAAATCGCCCAGCCGGATTCATGCGTGCGCCACGCCCCCGCTCCAACTGCGGAAGCGAGGTTAAGCCAGTGGATTCAAAGCCCACTGAAGGGCGCATGGTGATGAGGGATGCCATGCAGAACACATAACAATTCACCGTGAACAAATCAAGAACAATGTTGCGGTCATGCGCAAATCAAGGCATCGCAGAACGATGAACTGGAAAAAGCTTTTACTTTCAATCGCGGCCCCCCTGTGCTGGGGGACCAGCTTCACATTGGCGAAACCCGTGCTGGCCCATTTTTCGCCCATCTTCATGATGGCGATGGTTTATGCCGCCATTGCACTGATCATGTTTTTCACCGTGCGTGACGATTTCAAAACACATAAGTGGCAGCTCGTGGTGATTTCAGCTTTGGCCGTCACCCTTCAGGGCGCACTTTTGTTTGCGGCTGTGCCTTATCTTGAAGCCACAACATCCAATCTGGTTTTGCAAACGCAGGTTCCTGCCGCCGTCGTGATGGGCTGGCTGATCGCGGGTGAAAAGCTGAGCGCCCAGAAAGTGGTTGGCACGCTGATTGCCGTCATCGGGGTTATGATAGTGATTGGCTTACCTGAACAAAAACCCGCCTTCTGGCCTGTCGTCAGCGTTGTGGTCGGCGGGTTTATCTGGGCTTCGGGCCAAGTGTTGGCGCGGATGTGGAGCAAGGAAACGGGCGTGATGCAGCTCAAGGCCAATGCCTATTTCGGGGTGCCACAGCTGATCTTGGCCACAGCCATTCTCGAACAAGGGCAATGGCAATCTGTCATGTCGGCAACGCCAATGGATTGGGCGTTGTTGTTGTTTGTCGGCTTTGTCGGTTTTTATCTCGCTTATATTTTCTGGTATTCGCTGCTGCGTATTGCGCGGGTTGATGAGGCCGTTCCGTTCATTCTTTTGATGACACCAATTGGCATTGTCACAGCCGTTCTGTTTCTGGGTGAACGCATGTCACTGGCGCAAATCGTTGGGGCCGTCGTGTTGATGTTTGGGCTGGCGGTGGTCAATGGCGTGGGCGTGCCGAAGCGGTTTCAGGCGGCTTAGACTCTGATCTCCTTTGAATAAGGCAGACTTGCATTTGTTTTATCACCCTTCCCCTGTTGGGGGAAGGTGGCGCGAAGCGCCGGATGAGGGCCTTACACGCAAATAAGATGTTAGCAATTTTCTTCGCGGGAAGGCCCTCATCCGCACTTCGGGCACCTTCTCCCAAAGGGAGAAGGGTGGGATCAAACATCTGAATCAGTCAAAAAAGACCGTGCTCTAGCCCCCTACTTCCGTCTCAAATGTTCATCCAGCCTCGGCATAATCTCAATAAAATTGCAGGGCATGTGGCGGTAATCGAGTTGGGGTTTTAGGATTTCGTCCCAGCCATCGCGGCAGGCACCGGGGGAACCCGGCAGGCAGAAGACATATTTGCCATTCACGATGCCCGCCGTGGCGCGGGATTGGATGGTGGAGGTTTTGATCTTTTGGAATGAGATCATGTGGAACAACACGCCGAAGCCTTCAATCTCTTTGTCAAAAAGCCCGCGCATGGCCTCCACCGTCACGTCACGCCCGGTCAGGCCCGTGCCACCCGTCGTGATGATGGCATCGACCTTTTTATCCTTGGCAAATTTGCGCGTGGCGGCGCGGATCGCGCGCACATCATCCTTTACAATCACACGGCCTTCCAACCTGTGGCCTTCTGCCGTGATGCGATCGACCAAGGTTTGACCGGACTTATCGTCCTCTAATATGCGCGTGTCTGAAATCGTCATCACAGCAATGCCGATGGGGATAAACTCTCTAGGGCCACTCATGTGAGAACCTCGTTCATTCTGGCTTTGAAGGCCTGCAAATCTCGCCATGCCAGTTTTTTCTGGGTGGGGGCTTTCAACAGATCATCCGGGTGCAAGGTGGCCAGCAGGGGAATTTCGCCAATGCTCAGCCATTTGCCGCGTTGGCGGATGATGGAGGCATCGCCGCCCGCCATGAATTGCCCGCCAAGGCTGCCCAAGGCCAAGATCAGCTTTGGTTGCAGCAGAGCGATGGCGCGCGAGGCAAAAGGCAGGCAGACCGCCACTTCTGCATCCAAAGGCTGACGATTGCCCGGCGGGCGCCAGGGCACAAAATTCATCAGCATCACATTGCGGGGCGCTGGTTCATCGCCAATTTTCAGTCCAATAGCAGCCAACATGTTTTGCAGCAGCACGCGCGCTTTGGTGGCCACCACCTGCCCTGACTTATCTTCATCATTGCGTGGGCGGTCAGACAGGACAAGAATGTCGGCTTGCCTGTTGCCCTCCATGAAGCTGAGTTTGGTGGCCCCTTTGCGCAGGGGATTCGCCTCAAAATAGTTTTGGGCCTGGATCAAAGCTTCAAGGCTGTGACAGGCGGCAGCCTGAGCGGCGGCATCAGCGGCGGCTTGATCCGGTAATGTGGCGGCGCGGGGCGCTGCTGGCACTTGTGGCACAAAGCGGAGTGGCGGCGGAGTGGCGACGGGTGGTTTTGCGGGTTCCGGCACCAGACTTTTGGCAAATCTGTTAACCGGACTGTCCAGAATCACCTCATCCGCCCCCATATCCACCAGCCAGGCCAGCGCGTGGGCGGCCTGTTCGGGTGTCATGTCGGGGGTTTGCGTCGTCATGTCTATTCTGGCTGCTTGTCTTATGGTGGCCTCTGCCTATAACAGAGCCTTGACCGAGTTAGCAAATCACGGAGACTGAAGTTGAGCGATATTCAGCGCGATGCCATGGAATATGATGTGGTGATTGTGGGGGCTGGGCCTTCTGGCCTCAGCGCTGCCATTCGTGTCAAACAGCTTTCGCCAGAAACCAGTGTTTGTGTTCTTGAGAAAGGATCAGAAGTCGGCGCTCACATTCTTTCTGGCGCGGTGATTGACCCCATTGCCCTCAATGAGTTGATCCCCAATTGGAAAGAACTTGGTGCGCCGTTGAATACGGAGGTCAAAGAAGATCGCTTTTATGTGATCGGGCCATCTGGTGCTTTGCGCATTCCAAACTTTCTCATGCCGCCACTCATGAACAATCATGGCAATTATGCTGTGTCACTGGGCAATGTGTGCCGCTGGCTGGCCACACAGGCTGAGGGGCTGGGTGTGGAAATTTACCCCGGCTTTGCGGCCTCAGAAGTTTTGTACCGTGAAGATGGTTCGGTGCGCGGTGTTGTGGCAGGTGTCATGGGCATCGCCAAGGACGGCACGCATAAGCCTGATTATCAACCTGGCATGGAGCTGATTGGCAAATATGTGCTGATCGCTGAAGGTGTGCGCGGTTCGCTGGCTAAGGAAATCATCGCAAAATACAATCTATCTAAAGGTCGTGAGCCGCAGAAATTCGGCCTTGGCATGAAAGAGCTTTGGGAAGTAAAGCCCGAAAACCACCGCCAAGGTCAGGTCACCCACACGATGGGTTGGCCACTGGGCGCCAAGGTGGGCGGCGGCAGCTTTATGTATCACCTCGAAGACAATCTGGTTTCTATTGGTTTTGTGGTGCATCTTAACTACTCCAATCCACACCTGTTCCCCTATATGGAATTCCAACGCTTCAAGCATCACCCGATGATTGCCAAGGTGTTGGAAGGGGGACGCCGCGTGGCTTACGGCGCACGCGCCATCACCGAAGGTGGATTCCAATCTGTGCCTAAGCTTCCCTTCCCCGGTGGGGCTTTGATTGGCTGCTCGGCTGGTTTTGTGAATGTGCCGCGCATCAAGGGCAGCCACAATGCCATGAAGACCGGCATGTTAGCGGCTGAAGCGGCCGTTGCTGCCATTCAGGCTGGCCGCAGTGGTGATACGCTGAATGAATATCAAACGGCCTATGAAAATTCTTGGGTCTATCAAGACCTCAAAAAAGTGAAGAATGTGAAGCCCATGTGGTCAAAGCTGGGCTTGGCAGGTGGGGCCGCGCTGGGTGCCTTGGATATGTGGTTGAACACATTGTTCGGATTTGGGTTCGGCACTTGGAAACATGGCAAGGCCGATTATGCCACTTTGAAGCCCGCCTCAGAATGCAAAAAGATTGTCTATCCAAAGCCTGATGGTGTTTTGTCATTTGACCGCCTGACCAATGTGGCCTTTTCCGCCACAGCGCATGAAGAAGATGAACCAGCGCATTTGAAGTTGAAAGACGCTGCCATTCCAGTGGGTGTCAATTTGCCCAATTGGGATGAGCCGGCGCAGCGTTATTGCCCGGCTGGGGTTTATGAAGTGGTGCTGGCGGACGGCCAGGAACCGCGCTTCCAGATCAATCACCAGAACTGCGTGCATTGCAAAACTTGTGACATCAAGGACCCCTCGCAGAACATTACATGGTGTGTGCCGCAAGGTGGCGAAGGGCCTAACTACCCCAATATGTAGGGAATTTTCACATTAAGTGAGGATTTACTATTAACTTGCTAAATGAGCAGATAGCACTGGTCATTAAAAAGCAACCATTTGGCGAAACCAGTTGTTGAAGGTTTTCAGGCATCTTCCGGGATAGTGCTAATTCTGGGGTGCAAACCATGCGTTTAACAAAGTATAAGTCCAACATGAAATCCGCATTCAAGCGGATGCTCAAAAATGAAAGTGGCAACACTGCCATCGTCGTCGGCATGGCCACCGTGCCTCTGATGCTTATTTTGGGCGCGGGTGTTGATTTCCAACGTGCAGCAAATTCACATATGGCCTTGCAAAGTGCTGTGGATTCCGCGGCTCTTTTTGCTGCTGGCATTGCGGATGGCGCGACAGGAACACTGACAGACAATTCCAAGCCATTTTTCAACGCCAACTATAAGGCTAGCGGCGGCACGGGCACTGCAACCTATTCAGCAACTTCTACAGCTGATTCCGTGACAACGACCGCAAGTGTCGATGTGAGCAACGCATTCATGGCCATTGCAGGCATGGGCACAACAACAGTTTCTGCCACTTCAACCGTCAAGAAAGGCGGTATCAATCTAGAAGTTTCTCTGGTGCTCGACAATACCGGTTCGATGGGCTGGACCAATAACCAAACGGGCAACAGCGCCATCCACGACCTGAAACAGGCGGCCACCAAATTCGTCAATCAAGTAGTACCTGCTACGCAAGGCACCTACTATACCAAAGTTGCTGCCATTCCCTACAATGTGGGCGTAAATCTTGGATCGTCAACGGCCGCTGACGCAGCACGTGGCACCGTGGCGGCAGGCACAAGCACAACTCCTGGAT
>JAGWUY010000068.1 GCA_028868255.1 Alphaproteobacteria bacterium
CAAAAGCCCTATTCCTTTTCTGATCTCATTTATGTTTGGCTGACAGGGGCCGTGGTGGGTGTTTTGGGCGCACTCATCGTTGCTATGTTGTTGGGAAAAATCAGCTTTTAACTTTTCCATTGCTGTAACAATCTGCAATAGCTTTTGATTTCACGCGGCCATGGCGCACTTGGTAGCTTGGTTCGGTCTGCAAAACTTTGATTTGCGGATCAAATCGGTTATTGCAGAAGGCGATTTTTGATGATGACGGGGTCTTTGGCGGTGTTAGATAAGCAGGTGGCGGCAAACACTTTGGTGCGCACACCCACATCAAATCGCGATTTGCCACAAAAAGTGGGTGGCTTTGGTACTTTGGCCGAAAGCCTTGATTATGCCGCACAAGGCCTGACTGGTTTTAACTTTTATTCTGGCCGCGGCGTGCTGGAACAGGTGCTGCCCTATTCAGATTTGCGCAGCAGAGCGTTGATCACCGCACGCAAGCTCTTGTCGTTGGGATTGCACCGCATGGAACGCGTGGCCATTGTGGCTGAAACTGGTCCAGATTTCATGGTCACATTTTTTGGCTGCCAGTATGCAGGCTTGGTGCCATGCCCCATTCCCTACAGCATGTATATTGGCGGGCGCGAAGCCTATGTTGCACGCATCGCCGGCATGCTCAAAGCTGCCCACGCAACAGCCGTCATCAGCACAGATGCGCAAATTGAAACTTTGCGTGAAGCTGCTGCACAAGGGGGCATTTCAACTGTTTTAAGCCATGCTGATGTTGCTTTGCTTCCAGAAACACTGACCAAGCTTCATGGCTTCGGTACGGAAGATGTGGCCTATATTCAGTATTCCTCGGGTTCAACCTCTGCGCCAAAAGGGGTTTTGATTTCACAGCGCGCGATTATGACCAATGGGGCCAGTATTTTGCGCGATGGCATTGATGTAAAGCCCACGGATCGAGGTTTTTCGTGGTTGCCGCTTTATCACGATATGGGGCTTGTTGGCTTTTGCTTGTCCACCATGATGGGCCAATCCAGCATGGATTATTTGGCAACTACAGCTTTCGCGCGCCGGCCCACATTGTGGCTTAAGCTGATGTCAGATAATCGCACCACTGTTTCTTTCTCCCCGACATTTGGCTATGATTTGGTCGCCAAGCGCGTGGGCGCAGAATTGGCGGGCCTTGATCTTTCAGCATGGCGGGCTGCAGGCATTGGAGGCGATATGGTGCGCCCTGATGTGTTGAAACGTTTTGCGGATGCGGTTGAGTCCACTGGTTTTGACCGTAAGTCTTTCATGCCCAGCTATGGCATGGCAGAATCAACACTTGCTATGACCTTTGCCTTGGCAGACCGCGATATAAAGATTGACCGGGTGGATCGCGCGGCCTTGCGCGGGCAGAACAAGGCTGTACCATCGCAAAATGCGTCAGACGATGTGGCGCGTGACTTTGTGGTGTGTGGCAAAATTGTTTCGGGCCATGTGCTGGAAGTGCGCGGAGAGGCTGGCCAGATTTTGGGTGAACGCGAGATTGGCAAGATTTTTGTCAAAGGCCCAAGCCTGATGTTGGGCTATTATGAAAATCACGAGGCCACCAAAGCTGTGATCGGCGAAGATGGCTTCTTGGATACTGGCGATATGGGCTATTTGCTCGAAGGCGAAATCGTGATTACAGGCCGCGCCAAAGATTTGATTTTGCATAATGGTCGCAATATTTGGCCTCAGGATATTGAATGGGCAGCCGAACAAATGCCCGTCTTGAAATCAGGTGATGTAGCGGCCTTTGCGGTTGAAGGCGCAGATGGCGATGATGAAGTTGTGGTGCTGGTGGAGTGCCGCTTGAGCGACGTTGAGGCTCAGGAAAACCTACGCCGGGACGTGGGCAAGATTGTGCATCAAAGTTCAGGTGTTGATTGTGCCATCGTGCTTGTTGCGCCCAAGAGCCTACCTTTCACGTCTTCCGGCAAATTGTCACGAGCGCAGGCGCGCAAGAGCTTTCTGGCGGGTGAAATGTCGGTCATCGGCCAAACTGCCAGTGCGTGAAGCAGATCAGGCTTTGTTGAAATGAAAATCGCATTGACGGGGGCAACCGGCTTTGCCGGAGGGCCGATATTGCGCCACCTCCTGGCGGCAGGCCATGAGGTGAAGGCGCTGGTGCGGCGGCCCAAGGACGGTCAGTTCGACGCCCGCGTGAAAATAACCAAGGGTGATCTTGACCGAAAAGACGCGCTGCAAACTTTGGTGTCTGCTGTCGACGTTGTGGTGCATGTGGCGGGGGCCATTTCTGCGCTGAATGAAAGCGGCTATTTCAAAGTCAACTATGCCGGCACGCGAAATGTGTTTGAGGCAGCGCAATTGGCGCGGGTAAAGCGCTTTATCAATATATCGTCGATCTCAGCGCGCAACCCTGAGATTTCAGGCTATGCCGCCAGCAAGCGCGCCGCAGAAGATTATCTGGCACTGCAAGCCGACAATATGGACATTCTCACACTGCGCCCTTCAGCCATTTATGGGCCGGGGGATAGGGCTACGCTGCCGCTGATACAGGCTTTGCAAAAGTATATCGCCGTTATCCCCGGCCAGAAGCATGCGCGGTTTTCACTGATGCATGTTGAGGATTTTGCTTTCGTGGTGGCGCAGGCTGCGGCAAGCGATCAGACGGGCTTGTTGGAAATTGATGACGCGCAAGGCGGTTATAATTGGGCGGCATTGGCTGGGGCCAATCGAAAACTCTTTGGTCGCCCCAACCGTGTTGCTTATTTGCCGCGGGGCCTCGTAACAGCTGTGGCCATAGCCAGCGAGATTGGCACTAAAATGACGGGTCAATCCGGTATGGTGAACCGCGGTAAAGTGAATGAACTCTATCATGGAGACTGGGTGGCGCGCGGGCCGGGATGGCCGCGTCAAAATGCCATTGGACTTGAACAAGGCTTGGCTGAGACTGTGACTTGGTATCGCGCCAATGGGTGGTTGCCGCCTTCACCGCAAGCCGATAGAAGGTGAACATGACTGAAGCAGACATCATCCCCACTATTTGCAACTTGCTCGGGCCTTATAATCCGGAGCATAAGCCCTTGAACGCCGACACCGATATTCCCGCAGAGTTGAATATTGATTCCGTTGGTGTTCTTGATTTCATTATGGAAGTGGAAGACCACTTTGACATTGAAATTCCGATGAATGTGGTTTCCGAAACGCGCACGGTGGGCGATCTGGCCCGCTATGTTGCCACTCAGAAAAACAGGGTGTGACGCATGGTTGATCTTCTCGAAAAGCATCGTGGCATTGCCGATCGTTTTCAACGCATGTTGGACATGGGTGTGAATGCGCTGGGTGTCACCAATGATCAGATGATTTCACCCACGCGCGCCATAGTGGGCAACCGCGAGATTATTCTGGCGGGTACAAACAACTACATGGGAATTACGTTTGAGCCTTCGGTCATTGCAGCAGGCCAAAAAGCGTTGGCTGAATTTGGCACAGGCACCACGGGTTCCCGCATTGCCAATGGCAGCTTTGCCATGCACAAGGAATTGGAAAAGTCCTTGGCAAAGTTTTTAGGGCTGAAACACTGCATCGTTTTCACCACGGGCTATCAGGCCAATCTGGGCATGCTATCCGGCCTTGCCGGGCCGAAAGATACAATTTATCTCGACGCGGATTCGCACTCATCCATCTATGATGGTTGCACGCTTTCTGGCGCTAAGCTTGTGCGCTTCCGCCACAATGATGCCGCCGATCTGGACAAGCGCATGGCGCGTGATGATAACACCGAAGGCGGCAAGCTGGTGGTGCTGGAGGGCATTTACTCGATGCTGGGGGATCGCGCCCCACTGGCCGATTTTGTAGCACTGAAGAAGAAGCATGATTTCCAGTTGCTGGTGGATGATGCGCATAGTTTTGGCGTGTTGGGGCCACATGGACGCGGCCTTGGTGATGAAGCGGGACTTGAAGATGGCGTTGATTTTGTGATTGGCACATTTTCAAAAAGTGTCGGCGCGATTGGCGGGTTTGGTGCGGGCAATCACCCGCTGTTTGAAACACTGCGCTATGCCATGCGGCCTTATATGTTCACTGCATCATCATCACCGGCATCCATTGCAACATCATTGGCTGCGCTTGAGGTATTGGCGAAAGAGCCTGAGCGCCGCCAGCGCCTGTGGGATAATTCGAAGCGGTTGTTTGATGGGTTTCGCGCGTTGGGGTTGGAGACGGGCACCGATGTGGTGAGCCCGGTGGTTGCTGTAAAAATGCCTGATGAGTTGACCACAATCGCCAAGTGGAATGCACTGTTTGAAGCAGGAGTTTATGTAAACATGGCGGTTCCACCGGGAACACCCAACAGGCTGTGCCTGTTGCGCTGCTCTGTTTCTGCGGCGCATACACCCGAAGAGATTGACCGCATTATTACAATTTTTAAAGACGTCGTGGCAGCTTAAGCCAACTCAGTTCGCGCCACTAAACCTGCTGCGATTGCGCCAAATACGATCGTCGGCGTCCATGCCGCGAGCCAAGGCGTGACCAGGCCTATTTCGCCGATGGATGCAGCCACGCCATCGCTCACAAAAAACAAAAAGCCCATGCCCACGCCGATTCCAAGCAGCGGGCCCAAGCCGCCACCGCGGCGAAAGCGCGTGGCCAGTGGCACGCAGAGTGCGATCATAATGAAAGCCACGATGAAAGGCGAAAGCCGTTTGTGCCACCAAGTTTGATACACATAAACGGGGCGTTGGCCATACCCATCGTGGGCAATATAGTCGCTAATCTGACTCATAGACATTTCTTCAGGTGAGTCGGTTTGCGCGCCTGAGAGTAAGCGCATTTCGCCAGCGTAATTCATTTCAGTCAAATGATAGGGCACGCGCCCGCCACGATCAAAAACATTGATATTGCTGAGTTTCCAATGATCACCTACCTGTATTGCCCTTTCGACATAGAGTTGTTGCAGCAGCAGACCATCGGATTGTCTGCGGAAGATGATCATGTTTTTCATTTCGTCCAGATTGGGGCTCACAAATTTGGCCTGAATGACATCAGTGCCAGACCTGACCCAGATGGGATCACCCGGAGCGACTTTGTTTGACTGGGAAGCGTAATCGCCAATGCCCCAATTGCGCAAATAAGGGGCAGCGGCGGGCACAGCCTGATCGGCGATTAAAAATTGGATCGCCCCTACGACTGCGGCCACGGGCAGCAACATGAGAATCAATCGTGACGGAGCAATGCCGATAGACCAGATGGCTGTCATTTCATTGCGGTAAGAAAGTTCCGTGATGGAGAGTAACAAAGCCAGCAGCAGGCAAAAGGGCAAGAAGGTGTTGAGCACACCGGGCGCACGCGCCAATGCATACTCACCTACTGACATGAGCGGCGATGGATTGATTTCGAGGATGCTGCTGATCAATCCCACGATTTCGAGCGTGAGCACAAAAAGTGTGAGTCCTAAAAGGATCACGAAAAAACGCAGCAGGATCATGCGCGAGAGAAACCCTGCAATAATGCTCATCATGGCTTTATCAGCTCAAAGTCTTTAGTCGTTATAAAGTGACTGCCTTGCCATTGGCGAATGGAAAGGCGAGTTTGCCACTTGCCCTTGGCGCGATCAATATCATAACAATTCCATGCTGCCGCTGGATGGTGGCTTCTTGTGGTCATGGAAGCCGAGGGTACGCCAACAACCGGAACTGGCCCATGGGGCGACTCCAGCCAGTGTAGCGTTTCGGTGTGGTTGTGGCCATGCAACACAAGATCAGCGCCTTCATCCTTCAAAATGCCTGCGACTTCGGCAGCATCGCTGAGTGCGCGAAAGGGGTGGGCAAGGCCCGGAGCAGGTGGATGGTGGATCAGCACCGCGCGGTAGAAACCCCGTTCGCGCAGCACTTTCAATTTTTCACGCAATGCTTCGCGTTGGGTTAACCCAACGGTGCCACCTACGCGGCTAAAAGTTTGGGGTTGAGCGGTGCTTAGGCCAATGAGGGCAATGTTGCGGCGCAAACGCACGAAGGGAAAGGGTTCAACTAAAGCAACCATCGTATTGCGCATGTCGTTGCTCATAAAAGCTTCCAGCAGGCCCAAGCTCTTATCATAAGCGATGGGGACATAGGCATCATGGTTGCCGGGCACGAAACTTAACTGATCTGGATTTGCCCAAGCCTTCAGCCATTCGGCGCCTTGTTTGAATTCCGCAGCGGCTGCCACATTCACCAGATCGCCAGTGAAGGCAACATGATCAACATGGGCATCTTCAATATCGGTCATCAAGGCCGAAGCGATGTGGGGCAAGTGGCGCTTGCGGCGGCTCAGAACCCAAGACAACACGCCAATGATGCGCTTTGGTGCAAAATCTTGAAACGCCGTGCCGCGCGGAAGCGGGCCCAGATGCACGTCAGAGAAATGGGCGAGTTTGAACCCCATCAGCTTCAGAGTGCCGCTTCATAGACACGGTAATTTTTGTAAATGCGTGAGCCAGATGCTTCGAGGATATGGCGCATGCGGGTGTTATCTTCGAGGATCCATGACATTTCAACCTCTTCAACACCGCGTGCCTTGTGGAATTCATAAACTGTTTTGATGACGCCAATCGATAGCACAGACCCCAATGTGCCGTCCTGCAAATGTCGGCGCACACCCATCAAAGGTACGCGGATGGATTTGGATTTCTTAGTGATCAGTTTACCGATCATGCGCAGTAGACCGCGGGGCAGCAGGCGGCCATTCAACCCGGCAAACCATTCGTTGAGATTTGGCATGCTGATGATAAAGGCGGCAGGCTCTCCCTTGTAATAGGCAATCTGCACGGCATTCTTGTGCACCAGCATTTTCAAATTCTTGGCCAGCATGGCAAGCTCCGCCTCCGTGAAGGGCACATATCCCCAATTGCTGCTCCAGGCATCGTTGAAAATATCGATAACGATTTTAATGTCGTTTTGAATATCGGCCTTGTTCATGGGACGAATGGTGACATGACCTGAGGCATTACCGCGCTGATAAATCCGCTCTAAAACCGCTGGTAAAGGCAAGCGCATATCACGGATATAGGCATGTAAATCCTTGGCCTTATGCAGGCCAGCATCTTCCATGCGGGTTTGGTAATAGGGCTGGGCATGGCCCATGAAGCTGTTGGGTGGCGTATCAAAGCCATCAATCAGCAGGCCCGATTCATCATTGATGGAGAAGGAAAAGGGGCCACGCATTTTAGCCATGCCCTTGGCGCGCAACCAATCCTTTGCCGCCTTAATCAACGCAGCAAACACCTGTTGGTCGTCAACCGCTTCAACAAAGCCGAACTGACCGCAGGCATCATTATAGCGATCGAGATAGAGGCGGTCGATCTGGGCAGATATGCGGCCCACCGCCTTGCCGTTTTTTTCAGCGATGAAAAGTTGGGCTTCGGCATGCTCGAAATAGGGGTTCTTTTTGGGATCGAGATGTTCAAGACGTTCCAGAAACAAGGGGGCGACCCAGTTTTTGTCTTGCGCATAAATCTCAAATGGCACTTTGAGGAAGGTGAGTTTGTCGGCCTTGGTGAGCACGGGGCGAATGGTGATGGTGGTGTTGCTCACGGTTGATCCTCTTGTTCCACATTGCCGCTTGGGGCAGCATCAATTATAGCCAATATCTTTCTGGCACAAGCAAGGTCTCACACCATTATGCATCCGCTTTTATACAAGTTTCTTTCACGCTTTGGCCAGCAGCCATATGCACGGCTGATGCGTGGAAAAACGCTGGGTGTGCGTGTGGCGGCCTTTGATTCTGAAGGTTCTGTCATGTTGGTGAAGCACACATATTCGCCGGGCTGGATTTTGCCGGGCGGCGGTGTTGAAAAAGGCGAAATGCTGCATGAGGCCGGTTTGCGTGAGATCCGCGAAGAGGCGGGCCTGATTGCAGAGGGGCCATTGGTGCTGCATGGTATATTTTCCAACGAAGCCGTTTTTCCAGGGGATTTTGTGTGTACCTATGTGTTGCGCCATTGCCGCCGCGAAGACTGGAGGCCCAATCTTGAAATTGCTGATGCGCAATTCTTTGCGCCTGATCGGTTGCCTGAAGATATGACGGCAGGCACACGGCGCAGGCTGGATGAAATTTTGCATGATCAAAGCCCTTCTGTTGAATGGTGAGCGCTTGACGGGCCGCATTTGTGGTTCTATGGGGCGATTATGATCACACGTTTTCACCAGCTTTCGCGACGACGCATTGGCCTTTGCTAAGCGTCCGGCCTCTTTTGAGGTGGGGCAAACGAACCCCTTAAGATGTGTGAATTTCCATGAGCTTTGATCTTGTTCCTGTGCCACAAGTGGCCACCGATATTCTTTTGATTGAAAAGATTCTTGATGATGCTTTTGGGTTGTCGCGGCGTACCAAAACATCTTATCGGTTGCGGGAAGGCAATGAGGCCGCCAAAGGGCTTTCAATGGTGATCCGAGATTCTGAAGTGGGGATTGCGGGTTGTATCAGTTACTGGCCGATCACCATTGGCCATGCCATGCAGCCTGCGCTGTTGCTGGGGCCTTTGGCGGTGCATCCGGCGCGGCAGAATTTGGGCATTGGCCTGAAACTGATGCAGGTCAGTTTGAAGAAGGCATTGGAGCTTGGCCACAGTCTGGTTTTGTTGGTGGGAGATCAACCCTATTATTCTCGTGTGGGGTTTAAGCAGATTCCGGAAGGGCAAATAGATTTGCCGGGGCCATATGACCCCAAGCGGTTTTTATATCTTGAACTGGTGGCCCACGCGCTTTCAACGGCCAAAGGCTTAGTGCTTTCTGCGCCACGCTCACAAGAGCTGCTATCTGCCCTCACGGAACCACATGGTGCACGTCACAAGCAACAGCAGCGCTAAGCTGAGCAGGGTTGAGAACAGTGAGATTTGGCGAATGGCGGTGACGCGGAATTGATTGTTGGCGTGGATGTTCATCCAGCCGGAACCCGCCATTAATTGCCCGTTCGTCGACTTGCCAATGGTGGGTTTGCCGTCTTCGATCCAAGCGATACCGCCGCCTGTGGCTTTGGCCACGGGGGCGAGCTTTTCAGCCGTTGCGCGAATGTCTGCTGCTTCCTTGGCATCACCTGTTCCAACGGCCGCAGCTGCAGTCAGTTTGCCATCATTCAGCAAGTGCAATCCTGCTTCCTTCACCACCAAAGTGCCGGTGAAGAGACCATTGCCGGTGGATTTTAGTTGGACTTTTTCGGTTTTTCCGGATGGAGTGGTGACAGTTACATCGGCCGCTTTATCGGCCAGTGTCTGGCGCACAATAACCAGCGCGTCACCTTTCTGGATGGCAGAAAGTTTTTCTTCTTCCAGATCTGGTTCTTTCATCAACCAATGGGCCATGCGGCGCAACAATTCAGTTTGGGGGCCGCCGCCTTCAAAGCCGCGCGCCCACAGCCAGCCATGATCAGACAAAAGCTGTGCCACCCGACCTTGGCCTTGATGCGCTAAAACCAATAATGGCTTGTCATTTGCCCCAGCCATGAGAGTTTGAGCTTCAGGATTTGGGTTGGTGTCAATGACGCGGAACCAGCGGCCCCATGTTGGTACACTGCCTGGCTTGCCATCGCCTGCACCGGGCAGGCCGCGTGTTACTGGGTGGCGCTGGCCTTGGGTGGTGAGTGTGGGTTTGAACGGGGCTTCGGTGATTTCACCTGTTGGCGCAGCGGCCAGAATATCCGCCAAGGGCGTGGTATAAATGCCATCAGGTTCGGCAAAATCGGGGCCAGAGGACACCAGCACCGCGCCCCCTTTTTGCACATAAGCCGCGACATTGGCCATATATTCATCTGGCAAAATGGCCTGACGTTGATAGCGATCAAAAATCACCAGATCAAACTGGCTCAATTTTTCCAAGAACAATTCGCGCGTAGGGAAGGCGATCAAGGACAGTTCTTTGGTGGGTGTTCCATCCTGTTTTTCTGGCGGGCGCAGAATGGTGAAATGCACCAAATCAACCGAAGCATCAGCTTTCAGCAAATCACGCCAGGTGCGCTCACCCGGGTGGGGCTGGCCCGACACCAGCAACACGCGCAGGCGGTCACGTATGCCATCAATGGCAGCCACAGCACGGTTGTTTTCTTTTGACAATTCACCTTCGCGCACGGGCACGGAAAATTCGATGTAGTTCTGTCCGGCGTGATCCAACATGACGGGCCAATCTGAAACAATACCGGGTTCGATCAAGACAGTTTTTCTTTCGCCGCCAGGAATTGCGATGGTGACTTCAACCGGGGTCTTATCACCATTGGACTCTTCAACATGGAATTGAACAATTTGTTCCTTGCCCACAATGCCAAAGCGCGGGGCTTTGTCGATTACCATGCGGCGGTCGCTCTCGGTTTTGCTGCC
>JAGWUY010000342.1 GCA_028868255.1 Alphaproteobacteria bacterium
CATCGAATCGCCAGACAGCATCTGAGCCTTCGAACCTTGGGCGCGCATTTGCTTCAGGATCAAAGCGCCTTCTGGGTGATAGCCGCCCATATAGATCGCATCGATGCCAGCATCCTTCATCTTGGAAACCAATGCCGAGTAATCCTTTTCACCAGGATTGATTGATTCAGCCATGGTTTCCTTCAGGCCAGCTGCGTTCATGGCAGCCTTGGTTGCATCAGCCAAGCCTTTGCCATAGGCAGACTTGTCGTCGATGATAGCCACTTTCTTGCCAGCGAAATGCTTGGCGAGGAACTTGCCTGCAACGAGGCCTTGCGCATCATCACGTCCGCATACACGGCCCACGTTCCAGCCACCTTCATCAGTCAGCTTGGGATTTGTAGAAGCTGGAGAAATCATCAAAATACCATCTTCTTCGTAAACTTTAGAGGCGGGGATTGATGAGCCTGAGCACAGATGGCCAGCTACGAACTTCACGCCCTTTGAACCCATTTGCTGGGCAACGGCCACGGCTTGTTTCGGATCGCAAGCATCGTCACCGATTTCCAGAACCAGCTTCTCGCCGTTCACGCCGCCAGCGGCGTTGATGTCAGCAACGGCCATTTCAGCGCCGCGCTTATATTGTTCGCCCAGAGCAGCAAGCTGGCCGGTGATCGGGCCAACGGTTGCAATGGTGATGTCAGCCAAGGCTGTGCCAGCCGAAAGAGCTGCAGCAAAGCTGAGCGCAATGCCAGACAAAAGAAGTTTCTTCATTGATAGTCTCCCTAAAAGGTTTTTTGACCAATGTGGTCGGTCGGGGTACGGATCCCCTTAAGCGATAGCTTTGCTCAAAGTGATCCGATTGGAAAGAAAAAAATGACATTCCTTTCAACAATTTCGTAAATTTTTCAGGTCTTGTCTTTCCAGCCCACAGGGCTCGTTTTTTCATAAAGCCAAGGATATTTTTCAGTCATCTGGTTAACGCGTGTCACGCGATATCCAGTCAGCGCAAAGGCGATCAGAATAAGCGTGTGGCTAATATAATATTGGCCAGAAAACAGGTTGGCCTGAAACAAGGCGAAATGCAAAAAGCGGACGCCTGCACCAAAAATCAGCATATAGACAAGCAAGATCCAAATGGGCCGCCACCCCTGCGCCAGCGCACGACCACCCATATAGGCAGCGCCACCACCCAGCACCACAGTGATAATGAAGAAAATCCAGAAACTCTGTTCAACAAAGAGCGACATGGCTTAGTGCCCCCCTTCCAGATAGGCAGCGCGCACATCTGGGTTTTTCAACAATTCAGCGCCCGTTCCGCTCATGGCGATCACACCATTGACCATCACATAAGCCCTATGTGCCAAACGCAACGCGTGGAACGCGTTTTGTTCCACCAGCAAAACGGTTAAACCTTCTTCGGTGTTCAGTTTCTTGATCGCCTCAAAAATCTGTTTCACGATGATGGGCGCAAGACCGAGCGAAGGTTCATCAAGCAGCAGCAGGCGAGGGCGCGCCATCAAAGCACGGCCAATGGCCAACATTTGTTGCTCACCGCCTGAAAGCGTGCCAGCGCGTTGGTTGCGCCGCTCTTCAAGGCGCGGGAACAGCTTAAAAACCTTCGGCAGATCTTCATCAAAATGTTGAAGCCTATCAACTGAAGCCCCCATTTGCAAATTTTCGAATACGCTCATGCGCGGGAAAATGCGGCGCCCTTCAGGCGATTGCGCAATGCCCAAATGCACGATCTCGTGCGTTGGCATTTTTGTGATGTCAGTTCCGTCAAACACGATGGTTCCCTTGCGCGCTTGTGGCGTGCCGCAAATGGTCATCATCAAAGTCGATTTGCCGGCACCATTGGCCCCGATCACTGTGGCGATTTCGCCTTTGCGAACTTCAAAATCAATGCCTTTCAGGGCTTGAATCTTGCCATAAAAGGTTTCAACGCCTTTGCCTTGGAGGAGAATGTCGCTCATCTGCGGCCTCCCTTCTTCGGCTTCTCGCCGATATTA
>JAGWUY010000069.1 GCA_028868255.1 Alphaproteobacteria bacterium
TGATCAATTCACTATCGACCAACACACCATCACAATCAAAGATGACGGCTTTAAGCTCGGGCGTTGAGTTTGAAGTCATTTGTGGCGCTTCTACGGCTATGCGAATGGGCGATGCCGCAGCTTCGCCCAGATCGCGCCATCTTGGTAGAGCTAATTTATGCGCTCTTGCGGCGCTTGTTTTGGCGATATTGGTCAATCACTACCGCAGCCACGATGATAATGCCTTTCACGATTTCTTGGTAGTAGGCCCCCACTTGAAGGAAAGTGAAACCAGATGTCACCACGCCTAATATAATCGTGCCAATGAAAGTGCCGGTAATGCGACCTACGCCACCTGCAAGCGAGGTTCCGCCAATCACGCATGATGCAATGGCATCTAATTCATAGCCAACGCCCATGCCAGGTTGGGCCGATTCAGCGCGCGCAGCCGTCATCACCGCAGCTAAACCCGAAAGCAGGCCAGCAACTGTGTATACCTTGATCAGATGATTGCCGATATTGATGCCGGAAACGCGGGCGGCTTGCGGGTTGGCCCCGATGGCATAAGTGAATTTGCCATAGCGCGTGTAAGTGAGCAGTATATGGAAAATTACAGCCACAATCAGGAACACGATCACGGGGCGTGGCACGGGGAACCCCAAGACGGGGAAGGAATGGCCAAACCAAGTGAAACTGTCTGTCAATAAGGCCACAGGCTGGCCCAGCGTATACCATTTGGCCAAGCCACGGGCCGACACCATCATGCCTAAAGTTGCGATGAAAGGCGGAATTTTGGTTTTAGCGATAATAAAGCCGTTCAGCCAGCCTAATGCCGCCCCCAAGGCAAGTCCCACCATGATGGCCCAAATGGGATTGAGGTCCACCCATCCCTGACTCAGAAACACAGCACGCTCATTGGTGGCCACTTGTGCAAAACTAGCCACTACCATTGCGATGAAACCCACCATTGACCCAGATGAAAGATCAACACCAGCGGTGATGATGACCTGCGTCACACCAATGGCAATGATGCCAGTGACCGCCACCTGCAAGACAATAATGGATAAGCGCTGTTTGTTGGCAACAAAGCTTTGGCCAACAAAAATCCAGCCTAGTACCTCAAAAACCAAAACAATACCGAGCAGCACCAAAAGAATAGAAACTTCTGGTGGCCAGCGTTTGACCTTTGTCAGGCCCGTCAGAGATTTGCCGCTGTCTTGTGATGTATCGGTCATGTTGCCTCTCCCCGTCGCACTTAATGCGACGCCAATTCCATAATCTTAACCTGATCCGCATCTTTGCGGTCAAGGAAGCCTGTTACCCGGCCTTCATGCACCACCATGATGCGGTCTGACATGCCCAAAACTTCAGGCATTTCAGACGAGATCATAATCACGGCCACCCCTTGGCCAGCAAGTTGCGACACCAATTTGTGAATTTCAGCTTTTGCGCCTACGTCGATGCCGCGCGTTGGTTCATCCAAAATCAAAATGCGCGGCCTGGTCAACAGCCAGCGTGCGATCAACACTTTTTGTTGGTTGCCGCCCGAAAGGTTCATAATCGGTTCCTGCATGTCGGGCGTGCGCACGCGCAGGGTTTGCGCCATCTCCTCAGAATCTGTGGAAAGTTGTTTTTGCTGCACAAAGCCATAGTTTACATAGCGGCTTTGCAACACGGCCATTTGGGTGTTGTCTTGAATATCGAGAAGCAGAAAGCAGCCCGTTTCCTTGCGGTCTTCCGTCAAGAAGGCGATTCCATGTTTCATAGCAATGGCCGGATTCTTGATGTTCACGGGTTTACCATCAATTTCGATCGAGCCCGCACTTGCCGGGCTTACTCCAAAAATAGTTTCGGCGATGTTTGATCGGCCAGAACCCACTAGACCTGCAATGCCCAGAATCTCGCCCTCGCGGACTTCAAAGGACACATCTTGGAATACGCCTTTGAGCCCCAAGCCCTTAACGGCCAGCTTCACGTTACCGATGGGCACGGTTTCCTTGGGAAACATCTGGGTGATTTCACGGCCCACCATCATGCGGATGATGTCATCCCGGGTTACGGAACTCGATGGTTTGGTGGCGATGTATTTGCCATCGCGGAACACTGAAAATTCGTCTGCAATTTCGAAAAGTTCATTCATCTTGTGGGTAATATAGATAATGCCTTTGCCTTCCGTGCGCAGTGCGCGGATGATACTAAACAAGTGCGCCACTTCTTTTTCAGTCAGTGCAGACGTAGGCTCGTCCATGATCAGAACATCAGAATTGAAGGAGACCGCTTTGGCGATTTCGACCATCTGTCGGTTGGCAACGCTCAATGTTCCAACTTCGACCATCGGATCAATATCAATGTTGAGGCGCTTGAATAGATCTTCGGTATTGCGACGCATGGCGGCGTGGTCAATCAAACCAAAACGATTTTTGGGTTCCCGCCGGATCCAAATATTCTCGGCTACCGTCATGGGGCCCATCAAATTCAATTCCTGGTGAATCATGGCAATGCCATTTTCCAAGGCATCGAGTGGGCTTTTCAGCCGAATATCAACGCCACGTAATTTGAATGTGCCGGAATCGGGCGTATAAATCCCGGCGATGATTTTCATCAGGGTCGATTTACCGGCTCCATTTTCACCCATCAGGGCGTGTACCGTGCCGCGGCGCAATTGAAACTTTACATTGTCAAGGGCTACAACGCCTGGAAATTCCTTGCGCACTTCGGAGACTTCTAAAACAAATTCAGAGCCCGGAACCGCTCCGCTCTCGCGGACAATTTTCATTGTGGATGGACTGACCATGATCGCCTCATAAAAAAGTGCGCCACCGCCATGACTTCACAGCTGGTCACCACGGAAACTCAAAGCGAGAATGGCTTTTCTGAGAAAAGCCATTCTGCATTTGTGGCGCACTTCAGGGAGTTTGTCGATTAGTTCTTCGACATGAAGTCGCCCATGTTCGCTGGAGTTACCAGCTGGAATGGGATGTAAACCTTGGCATCAACCTTTTCGCCTTTGACCAGCTTGATCGCTGTGTCAACAGCGCCCTTGCCTTGGCCTGCAGCATCTTGGAATACAGTCACGTCTAGGTCACCGGCCTTCATGGCAGCCAGAGCTTCTTGAGTGGCATCAACACCGCCAACAACGACATCCTTCATGTTCCAACCAGCAGCTTTCATGGCCTTGATCGCGCCAATAGCCATGTTGTCATTGTTTGCGATGACGGCAGCGGGCTTCTTGCCGGCAGCAATCCAGTTGGTCATCAAGTCTTGGGCCTTTACAGGATCCCAGCCTGCGGTTTGTTCGTCGATGATCTTCATGCCCTTGCAAGCATCGGTGGCAATCACATCATGCACGTCTTTGGTGCGCATCACGGCAGCCTGGTTTGCAAGGTCACCCTGCATCACCAGAACATCGCCCTTACCACCCAAAAGCTTGCAAACTTCTTTCGTTTCAAGTGTGCCGGATTCAGCTTCGTTCGAAGCAACGAAAGCACCTTTTGGTCCCAGCGCATCAACGTCAGCTGGCTGGCGGTTGACATAGACGATCGGAATGCCAGCATCATTCGCAGCCTTCGTCATTGGGGCGGTTGCAGAAGTATCAACTGCGTTCACGATGACAGCATCAACCTTGGCGGCGATAAAGTTCTGAACCTGTGACAATTGCTTGGCAACGTCATCATCAGCGATTTCAATTTGAATAGGTTGCTTGGCATCAGCAGCAGCCTTTTCAATGCCCTTACGGAGCACAGTGAGGAATGTGTCTGAGTTGGCCATCGATACGCCGATGTTGCCTGCAAATGATGTGGATGACATCAAACCGAGAACGGCGGCAGCAAGAATGAGTTTCTTCATTGTTAGAGCTCCTTTGGTCGAGTGTCCGGCAAGCACCCGTTGACTGGGCCGGAATCCCCAGAGGGGAAATGCTTCGATGCCGCAGCGCAAGGTGCGGTAAATTTAAATGAGATTGGAAACATGTTTTGCTCCTCCCTCGGTCGTGCTTCTTTTTGGCACTTTTCCGTGTGCTGACTGAATTTTCATTTCATTTCAGCTTATATCCGGAACTATTGTTCTATTTTACAGGTGAGTCAATGATACTCGCGCGACTGATCAAAAAACTATCAAAAACTATCATAGTAGTATGTCAGATGTTTTCGCTCATATGAATTTCGGGCGGCAACATGAGTGGTGGTAAGTGCGGCATTTCAGCACCAATTGTGGCTTTGGCCATCACCTCAACCAAACGTCGGGAGAGTGCTGCAAAAGGCGTTCCCAACGTCAGGTCAATCACACCATCATGCAACGCGGCTTTTGTGGCGGGAGTTAATTCGTTGCAAACGGCGATCAGTCGTTCGCCTCTATCACGCTCCCGCAGTGCCTTGATCAGTCCTTCTTGCCCACCGCCTGATACATATATGCCAACGAGATCCGGGTTTTCCGCTTCCATCTTGGTGATGGCTTCATATGCAATGTCAGTGTCATCCAGATTGACGATTGGCTCTAGCAACTGAAAATCTGGGGCGTGCTCACGCATATAAGTGCGAAAGCTTATTTCTGAGAGTTCTTGGTTCAGGTATCGGTGGCTGCCCACCAATATGCCAATTTTGCCGACATGGCGGGCGAGGCGGCTGATGGTCCAACCCGCAATACGCCCGCATTTGCGGGAATCCGCACCAAAATGCCCGCAACAGACGGGGCTTGTGACATTGCTGAGGAGCGTGAAAACCGGCTTTCCACTTGCAACTATGCTTTCAACTGCTTCATTGACTACGGGATAATCCATGGCCACGACAGCC
The DNA here is from genome assembly GCA_028868255.1 of Alphaproteobacteria bacterium. Classification (GTDB taxonomy): domain Bacteria; phylum Pseudomonadota; class Alphaproteobacteria; order Rhizobiales; family Aestuariivirgaceae; genus Aestuariivirga. Next base: position 4,767 of record JAGWUY010000069.1, read on the forward strand.
AAGGCATCAACCTTTCTTGAGATGGTATAAAGGCGCTCTGCGATCACATTCGGCATCAGCTCTTCCATGAATTCAAGAATGGGTTTTGCTTCAACATTGCGCAGAGATTTTGCGGCAGTGGCCAATTCATTGCCCAAGTTCTGATAGAATTGATCTGGCTTTTGCAACAAAAAACCAAAGCGCCGTTTTGGTGTTTCACTCAACCGGCGCTTTAGTAACCCAGTCGCATGATACCCAATCGCTTCGGCAGCTATGACCACCCTTTGGGCTGTGTCTTCACGCACAGGCAAACGCCCATTCAGCACACGGTCAACGGTGGCGACGCTGACACCGGCCTTCTTGGCCAAATCGGTGATCGTGGGCCGTGCAACCATCTCACTACCTCATATTAACTTTCAGGACCTGTCGTCTGGTTTCTGATATCAAATGAGGTTATTTGATAGAATTATCCTCATGTCAATTGTCGAAATGGAATATTGCTTCTAAGTTCACAGCCATTCAGAGGGAAAATTCTATGACAAGCATGCGTGACTATGGAATGTTGGGCCCTGATGCAAAGGCTGCGGAGGCTGCTGGACTCAAATCTGCTGAATGGTATCACACCGACATTCCTCGCCAACAGATGAAAGAGCTGATGAAGCGCAGCGATGGGCCCGCCATTCGCGACACAATCATTTGGCTCGGATCTATGATTTTGCTTGCCACTGCCACCATCTATCTTTGGCCATCATGGTGGGCGGCTGTTCCTCTGCTCGGCTATGGGGTGCTTTATGGTTCGGCTACAGATTCCCGCTGGCATGAATGCAGCCATGGAACGGCTTTTAAAACGCCATGGATGAATGATGTGGTGTATCAAATCGCCAGCTTTATGATCATGCGCAACCCTACCCGCTGGCGCTGGAGCCATACCCGCCATCATACCGATACCTACATCGTGGGGCTTGACCCAGAAATTGCGGTGATGCGCCCACCCGTTGTGGTGCAGTTGCTTGCGGCTTTTGTGGGTATCAATGACGTCTGGTACGCCATGAAAAATATGGTGATGAACACGTTTGGTGTGATCAGCGCTGATGAAAAGTCTTTCATTCCTGAAATGGAGTGGTCGAAGGTCATTCTGGTCGCGCGCATTTGGTTTGTGATTTATGGCGCAACCCTTGCGGCCTGCTTTTATTTCCACTCCATTCTGCCCGTCATGTTGATTGGTCTGCCCCGCTTCTTTGGCGCTTGGCACCATGTGATGACGGGTGTGATGCAGCATGGTGGGCTGGCCGACAATGTGCTTGACCACCGCATGAACTCACGAACAGTCTACATCAACCCCATTTCGCGCTTCATTTATTGGAACATGAATTATCACGTGGAACACCATATGTTCCCCATGGTTCCCTATCACGCGCTGCCAAAACTGCATTTGTTGATCAAAAATGATCTTCCAGCCCCGACGCCTTCGATTTATGCTTGCTTTAAAGAAATGATCCCGGCATGGGCACGGCAATTCCGCGGCGAGGATTTTTTTATCATGCGTCAATTGCCAGCCACAGCAAAGCCTTATCAACCCGGGCTGCATGGCCAGCAAGTGGCTCAAGCAGCGGAATAATGTAGAGGACAGAATGACCCAATGGATTGAAGCCTGTGCGGCGGGCGATGTGGCAGAAGAAGATGTGATGCGCTTTGACCATGGCGGGCGCACTTTTGCAATTTATCGCTCACCCTCTGACACATATTATGCCACTGACGGGCTTTGCACGCACGAAAAAATCCACCTCGCAGATGGGCTTGTGATGGATCACACCATTGAGTGCCCCAAGCATAATGGGAGGTTCGATTATACGACCGGCGCCGCTAAGGGTGCGCCCGTGTGCATCAATCTCAAGACCTATCCCGTCAAGGTGGAGGCCGGCAAAGTCTTCATCAATATCGCTTAAGCCATGAGTGAAGTTGGCATGGTGATTGTGGGCGCGGGTATGGCGGGCGCGCGCGCTGTCATTGCACTGCGCGCGGCAGACTATAAGGGCCCGATCACGCTGATCGGCGAGGAATTGCATTTGCCTTATGATCGCCCGCCTTTGTCCAAGGCGTCAATCACCTCTGAAGAAGCGCCCGCGCCGATTTTGCTGCTGGATGAAGATCAATTGCGCTCATTGAACGCCATTTTTATCAACCACACCAAGGCCGTGAAGCTGGACGTGAAGGCCAAGACTGTTGCTCTGAGCAATGGGCAAAGCGTAGCTTATGACAAATTGCTGATTGCCACAGGGGCCAAACCGCGCCGTTTGACTATTCCTGGAGGTGAGCACGCCATCGTTCTGCGCGATTTTCCGGATGCAGAAGTTCTGCGCGCAAAATTCAAGCCTGGCAAAAAGATTGCCATTATTGGCGGTGGCTTTATTGGATTGGAGCTTGCCGCCAGCGCGCGCAAATTGGGCTGTGACGTGACCTTGATTGAAGCCCAACCCCGCATTCTGATGCGCGGCGTGCCCGAGGCAATTGCCAAGATTGTGCATGACAAGCATATCAGCGAGGGTGTCAATATTCTTACCGGCACGGGTCTGGCCAGGTTGGAGGCTCAAGCGGTGCATCTGGCAGATGGTCGCGTTATTCCTGCTGACACCATGATTGCTGGTATCGGCGCGGCGCCTGAGGTTTCGCTGGCGGCAGAAGCTGGCTTGAAAATTGACAATGGCATTGTGTGCGATGAGCATTTGCGCACCAGCGCGCCCGATGTTTACGCGGCTGGCGATTGTTGCAATTTTCCGCATGGAATGTTTGGCGGAAGGCGCACGCGCCTTGAAACATGGCGCAGCGCCACAGATCAAGCCAACACCGCTGTTGCCAATATGTTGGGCGGATCAGTCGTTCACCATGCCCTGCCCTGGTTCTGGTCTGACCAACATGATTTGACTTTGCAAATTGCGGGCATGGGTGATTTGGGCATCAAGACTGTGACGCGCCAGCTTTCACCCGAAGCTTTCATCATTTTTCACATCACGGATGAGGGGCGCTTGGTGGGGGCCAGCGGCATTGGGCCGGGCAACTCCATTGGACGCGATGTTAAGTTGACGGAAATGCTGATCGCTAAGGGCATTTCACCCAGTGCCGCGCAACTGGCCGACCCCAATATAGCACTTAAATCACTTTTGAAGGGTTGATCCCACTATGGCCAAGAAACGTCCCACCGTCGCTGATGTGCGCGCCAATAAAGGCAAATATCAATATACCATGATGCGCACCGAAACGTGGGAAGAGTTGGCAGCGGCGCAGGCTGCGGGCATCGACATGGTTTCAGTGCCGCCAGAAATGCTGGTGCAGACACATTTCCGCGATGTGGCTCCCACCTTGTTTGCTGTGCCAGGCATGCCTCTCTATGGCGCGCCCGCTGTGCAGGATGAATATATGAGCTGGGCCTACAAGATGATGGAGGCTGGCGCTGATGCCGTTTATTGCGCGGCCTCATTTGACACAGTTGAACGCATGGCCAAGGACTATATACCGGTCATCGGCCATGTGGGTCTTGTGCCGCACTATTGCACCTGGACGGGTGGCTTCAAAGGTGTTGGCAAAACTGCGGCCAGCGCGCTGCAGGTTTACGAACGCTGCAAGCGCTATGAAGAGGTTGGTGCATTCGGTGTGGAAATCGAAGTGGTGCCTCCCGAAGTGACGGCCGAGATTGCCAAGCACACCAACTTGTTTCTGGTTTCCATGGGCGGAGGCAAAGGTGGCGATTGCCAATATCTCTTCGCCTGTGATGTGCTGGGTTACAACACAGGCCATGTGCCACGCCATTCCAAAAAATATGCTGATCTGGCCACGGAATATGCGCGCATTCAGGATATTCGCATTTCAGCATTCAAAACGTTCGTGGGTGAAGTGCAGTCTGGCGCATGGCCCACTGCAGAATATGTGGTGCAAGCCCCAAAGTCAGAGATGGATGCATTCGTTGATGCGATGAAAAAGAGATAACAACTTTCAAACGGAGACTTGAAGAATGACAATCAGATTTGGTGTGATCGGCGCTGGCCGCATTGGCAAGGTGCATTCCCGCACCATCGCCGCAAACCCGAAGGCGCAACTGGCCTATATCGCCGATGCCATGCCAAAAGCCGCAAGTGACCTTGCTGCTCAATATGGCGCGAAGGTTGCCACAGTCGAAGAGATTATGGCCGCCAAGGATGTGGACGCCGTTTTGATCGGTTCACCCACCGGTTTCCATGCCGAACAAATTCAGGCCGCTTCCCATGCTGGCAAAGCCATTATGTGTGAAAAGCCCGTTTCGCTCAGCGTGGCCAAGATTGAAGAAACCTTGAGGGTTGTCGAGAAGAACAAATCGACCTTGATGATCGGTTTCAACCGCCGCTTCGACCCCAGCTTTGCTGAAGTGGAAGCCCGCATCCGCCGAGGCGATGTGGGCACCGTTGAAATGGTGACAGTGATCAGCCGTGATCCAAACCCACCTCCCGCAGAATATGTGAAAGGTTCGGGCGGTATTTTCGCTGACATGATGATCCATGACTTCGATATGGCCCGCTTCCTGATGGGCGAAGAATTTGTGATCGTGAATGCACTGGGTGCAGCACTGGTTGATAAGGCGATTGGCGAAGCCGGCGATGTGGATACTGCCGCCGTGCAGATGCAAACTAAGTCTGGCAAGATTGCGGTGATCACCAATTCCCGCCGCGCCACCTATGGCTATGACCAGCGTATGGAAGTTCACGGTTCGAAGGGTATGGTGCATGCCAAGAATATTCATAACACCACGGTCGAAACTTTGAACGACAAGGGCTATCAGGCTGATCCGATCCAGAATTTCTTCTTGGAGCGTTATCTCGGCGCCTACACCAGTGAACTCAACACCTTCATTCAGGCTGTTGAAACTGGCAACCGCGATCCCAAGCCCAATGGCTATGATGGTTTGCAGGCACAAAAGCTGGCTGAAGCCGCAACCGAGAGCTGGAAGACCGGGAAGCCTGTCAAAGTTTCATAAATGTTTTCGGCACCGCGCAAACAACAAAGGGCTCCCTGAGGGGAGCCCTTCGCTTTACAAACTGGCATTCGGGTACGCAGTACCTTATCCCGAAAACCCCCGACACAATCCGCAGAGGACCAACACGTGTCATGGGGGCCACAATAGCCACCACAAGTTTCCAATCAGTTTCTGCGGGAAAGATTTGCATTAACAGAGCCTTACTTGGTTGTTTTGAGCTGACCCAAAGCGTGCCAAAACAGTTCAACTTGCTGCGAACATGGAAAATAAATTTTTAATTTGCAGATATGCGTAAAAATCGTGACATCGGGGCTTCACTTTGGTGCGAACTGTGTTAGAAGCCCCCCAACGCATAACGCGGGATGGAGCAGCCCGGTAGCTCGTCAGGCTCATAACCTGAAGGTCGTCAGTTCAAATCTGGCTCCCGCAACCAA
>JAGWUY010000343.1 GCA_028868255.1 Alphaproteobacteria bacterium
ACCACCTTTTCAACCGCAACATCATAATGCAGTCGAAAGGCATCAATGATTTCGTTGACCAAGACTTCTGGTGCAGAAGCCCCTGCCGAAAGGCCAAGAGTTGAAATGCCTTGCAGCGTAGACCAATCCAGATCCGCAGCCCGTTGCACAAGCAGGCCACGCGGGCAGCCATTTTTCTCGCCCACTTCAACGAGGCGCTTGGAATTTGACGAATTAGGTGCACCCACCACAACCAATACATCAATCTTGTTGGCGATGGATTTAACCGCATCTTGACGGTTGGTGGTGGCGTAGCAAATATCTTCTTTCAGCGGCCCTTTGATGGCGGGGAAGCGCCGCTGCAACACTTGGATTACATCCTTGGTGTCATCAACCGAAAGTGTGGTTTGCGTGACGAAAGCCAGTTTTTCAGGATCGCGCACGATGACCAATTCAGCGTCCTCTGTTGTTTCAATCAGTGTGATGGCGCCGGCAGGCAGCTGGCCCATAGTGCCAATCACTTCCGGATGATTCTTGTGACCAATGAGAATGATCTCTAAGCCCTGTTCAAAGTGGCGCGAAGCTTCCATATGCACTTTGGTTACCAATGGGCAAGTGGCATCAATCTGAAACATGGCACGGCGTTGAGCTTCGGCTGGAACAGATTTTGGAACGCCATGGGCTGAAAACACCACCGGGTGATCACCGGGTGGAATTTCATCCAACTCATCCACAAAAATCGCACCCTTTGATTTGAGATCATCTACCACATATTTGTTGTGAACAATTTCGTGGCGCACATAAACTGGTGCGCCGTAGAGATCGAGCGCACGTTCAACAATATCAATGGCCCGCACTACTCCAGCGCAAAAGCCACGCGGTGCGGTGAGCAGAATTTTGAGGGCAGGCTTGGTCATTTGGTGAGACATGAAGCGAGGGGCTTGTGATGTCAAGCTAGCTGAGGGCGGCTGAACGCACCCACCAGCCAGGGTTTTTGACGGCCAACCGTGCCGCTGCGGCTGAGGCTTGGGCCTCGCTGACCATCAAACCAAAACAGGTGGCGCCGGAACCAGACATGCGAATACCAAGAAACGCGGGTTCTTTTTCCAAAGCCGACAAAACATCTTTGATGGAAGGTTGTATTTTGAGTGCGGCTTCAGTCAGATCATTACGCCAGCTCTGTGGTTGGTTCTGAAAAATCGGGCTCTTGAAACTTTGGCCCTTGGCCAATCCCAGCGCACCAAACACGTCTGGCGTCGAACATTCAAGCAGCGGATTTATCAATACGATGGCGCGGGGTAGGGCGATGTTCAAAGGTGTAATTTTTTCGCCAATCCCCTGCATGAGGCACGCCGTTTGGCTCATGCACACAGGCACATCAGCGCCAAGGCTTTGCGCAAGACTTTTAATTTCCCCACACGAAAGCTTTTGTTGCGTCAGCCGCAAAAGACCACGCACCATCGCTGCCGCATCGGCAGAGCCGCCGCCCATGCCCGATGCCACAGGCAGGTTTTTCTCCAATACAACTTTAACGGACGGCAAGACCACCTGACGGGTTTTAAGAATTTGCGCAACAACGCGCCACGTTTTGACGATGATGTTGTCTTCCCCCATCGGCACATCTGCTGAAAAAGGGCCAGTGCGCACAAGCGACAATGTATCTGCCCTTTGTAAAGTAAGCCGATCGCCAATCTCAGCAAACCCAACAATGGAATCGAGTTCGTGAAAGCCATCAGCCCGCCGCCCCAAAACATGCAACGCCAGATTAATCTTCGCCTTGGCAAACTCGGATAAACGATCTGCCATCAGCCGGAAGAGGGTTTGGTCGCGCCATTGTCGGCGGGCCTGGCTTTGGGAGGATCAACCAAGCCATTTTTCAAGCGGTTCTCAATCTGAACAAGGTCTGCGGCTTCGGGGTGATTGTCTTTCGCGTGTTGCCATTGGAATTGTGCTTCCAATTGACGCCCCA
>JAGWUY010000344.1 GCA_028868255.1 Alphaproteobacteria bacterium
TCCGTTTCCAGTGGCACAGGCTCACCCAGCATTTTTGTTAGAGTGACCGCATGCGCCCCTGCGCAAATCACCACGTCATCAGACTTTAAAGTGCGGCCATCTTTCAATATCACAGCATCAATCTTGGCACCGCGCGCAAATCCCACAACTTCGCCGGTTTCACATTTGCCGCCCAGTGCCTGAAATTTTTCCGCCAGACGCAGCACAAGGCGATAGGGATCACGCATCGAGCGGTTTTGTGGAAACAGAACGGCCATCTTGATCTTGTCGGTGATTTCAGGCTCCAGCGCTGTGATGGCCTGTCGGCCAATCACCTCATGGGGAATGTTAAATCGTTCTAGGATTTCAATGTGATCACGGTCAGTCTTAAACTCCGCCTCATTGGCATAGAGCGACAGGCAACCCTCTTCGCTCAATTCGCCTTGCAGGCCCGTTTCTTTCAACAGGGGCAGCAGATCATCATAAACACGGCTACACAAGGCGGCACCATGCGCTTCCAGCTCTCGCAATTTGGCTGGGCGTGAGGCCGCAATAAAGCGCAAGAACCACGGCAGCAGCTTTGGCATATAGGCGGGGTGCACGCGCACGGGGCCTTCTGGGTCCAGCATCCAGCCTGGAATTTTCTTCCACACAGAAGGACGCGACGCTGGCATAAATTCTGTGATTGCAATTGATGCCATGTTGCCAAAGGAAGCGCCCATGCCAACAGCACCCTTGTCAATCAAGGTCACTTGCCTGCCCCGCTTTTGCAGAGTGTAAGCCAGCGTCGTACCGATGATGCCTGCGCCAATCACGATCGTTGAGGTCATGGCTTTAGGTCCAATTCAGTATGGGTTCCATGGCGGCGCGGAATTCATTTTTCTCTTCGTCGGTCAAAGGGCCAAGTGGCGAGCGCGCCTCGCCAACTGATAGGCCTTGTAATTCACAACCATATTTGACTTTTTGTACATATTTTCCCCGTTCTAAAATATTCATGGCGCGGTAGAGCACTTTCATTATGCTGCGGGCCTTGTGCATGTCGCCTGCCCGGTAAGCGAGGTCAAGATCACAGCAGGCTTTGGCCATGCAATTTGAAGGGCCACAAATCCAACTGTCCGCACCCCAGAACATAAAGTCTAATGCAATGTCGTCAGAGCCTGATACAAGTTGGATTTTGCCTTCATAGCGGCTGGCAATGTCAATGGCGCGTTGCAGCACGCCAGAGCTTTCCTTAATGCCTATAACGCGCGGGTTGTCAGCAAAATGATCCATCACCTCAAAACTGATATCGGAACCATCTTTGGCAGGATAGCTGTAAAGCACGATGCTCACTTCAACAGCTTTGAGCACAGCTTCATAGTGGTTGATCAGCTCTTGCGGTGAAGGGCGGCTGTAAAACGGTGGCGCCAAGAGCACAATGTCATAGCCAATCTTCTTGGCGATAGCGGTTTGTTCAATCACCTCGCGTGTTGCAGGCGCGTTGGTGCCAGCAATCAAAGTTTCCCCCGGCTTTGCCTGATCTTTGATGAATTGCAGCACATCACGGCGCTCTTCTGTCGATTGCGAAAAATATTCTCCGGTTGAGCCATTGGGGACAAAACCCTTCGCGCCCGCCATGCGCATATGGCTCACATGTTTTTCAAATGCCTTGAAATCAATTTTACCATCCTTGCCGAAGGGGGTGATGAGGGCCGGTAACACGCCAGACAGTTTCATGGTCTACTCCAAATTTGTACACATATTGTCGACAAATGGTCGACAATGTCAAGAGCCCGTGCTATGATCTTGGCATGGATCGCACTTCACCGGCAGCCAAATCAAAGAAATCCGCGAAAGCCAAATCAGCAGGCTGGACCGGAGTTTATGAGGTGCTGCGCCATGAGATATTGTCTTTAAAGCAGGAGCCCGGTGCCCTGCTGGATGAAACCGGCCTGTCGCGCCGCTTCGGGTTTTCACGCTCGCCAATCC
>JAGWUY010000070.1 GCA_028868255.1 Alphaproteobacteria bacterium
CACGTTGGCTCACAGGAGCAAACGGTTTACGAGATAATAGTGCTTCGATGTGTTTGCGCTTTTCTTCTTCCATAGACTTGAGATTTTTCATTGCGGGAATCAGAGTGGCAACAATTTCACCGTGTTTTGTGATGTTAACAGAATCACCATTTGCCACCTGCTCCAAGAGTTTCGAAAAATCGCGATTTGCTTCTGTTGCCGTGATCAGGCGCATGACAGCCTCCAAAGTAGTGAATTACCTACTTTAATCTAAAGCAGAGTGGGGCGCAACACTCCAACTGGCATTGCGCCCCAAACGATTTACTTCATCGCTGCTGCAGCTTTTGTCACCACATCCGTCCAAGCACCAACTGGCTTCTTGGTGATGACGGGGTCAGATCCACCAGCCAGCAATGTGGCCACGGTGCGATCAGCCGCAGCAGTATCCAACGTACCATCAGAGCCATCAACCAGCTTGCTCACTTCTTCCACCATTGTGGTTTGGTGAGCTTCAGTTTGCGAGCCTGAAGCATCGTTCTTGAGAACAGCCGCCACAGCACCCTTGGGGTCTTTGGCCAGATCATTCCAACCCTTCATCGAGGCTTTCACAAATTTGGCCATCGTGGTTGCGAAGGCTGGATCCTTCAGCTTGTCTTCAAGCACATAGAGCCCATCTTCCAAAGTGGCCACGCCTTGATCTTCGTATTTGAAAACAACCAAGTCTTCAGCCTTCACACCGGCTTCCAACACTTGGTGATATTCATTGTAGGTCATGGTGGAGATGCAATCGGCTTGCTTTTGCAACAGCGGGTCAACGTTGAAGCCCTGCTTCAGAACCTTGATGTCAGTATCAGGCTTGAAGCCCAATTTGCCCATCCACGCGAGGAACGGATATTCATTGCCAAAGAACCACACGCCCAATGTCTTACCTTTCAAATCTTCGGGTTTGGTGATGCCAGTTTCTTTGCGGCATGTCAGCATCAAGCCGGAATGCTTGAAGGGCTGCGCGATGTTGACCAGCATGTTGCCCTTTTCCCGCGAAGCGAGTGCTGCAGGCATCCAGTCAACAATCACATCAGCGCCGCCACCGGCGATGACTTGTTCTGGTGCAATGTCCGGGCCACCGGGCTTGATCTCAACGTCAAGACCAGCTTCTTTGTAATAGCCTTTTTCCTGCGCCAAATAATAGCCAGCGAATTGACCTTGCGTCACCCATTTGAGCTGCAAGGTCACTTTTTCAGCCTGCGCCGAAACTGACGTCGCCGCCATAGCAGCAGCGGCAGCAGCCACCATCAAATATTTCTTCATAGCTTCCCTTCTCCTTTTCTACTTCAATCGCCACCCTACCTGCGGTAGGACGGATGCCAGAATGTCACGCTGCGTTCGATCATCGTCAGCAGACCATAAAATGTTGAACCCGTCAGTGCAGCCACCAAAATTTCTGCCCACACCATATCAAGCCCTTGCCGCCCGACTTCGGTTGACATGCGAAACCCCATGCCCACAATCGGCGTACCAAAAAACTCGGCCACAATGGCCCCAATCATGGCCAAAGTGGAATTGATTTTGAGTGCGTTGAAAACAAAAGGCATAGCGGCGGGCAATCGCAAATTACGCAGTGTCGTCCACCAGCTTGCGCCATAAGATTTCATCAAGTCACGCTCCATATGGCCGGAAGCATTGAGTCCAGTGAGTGTATTGATGAGCATGGGAAAGAACGTCATCACCACCACCATGGCCGCCTTGGAGGGCCAGTCAAAGCCAAACCACATCACCAGAATGGGAGCGACCCCTACAATGGGCAAAGCCGCCACCAGATTGCCAAAGGGCAACAGCCCGCGCCTCAAGAAATCATTGCGGTCACAGGCCAGCCCCGTGAGGAACCCTGCCCCACAGCCAATCAGCCAGCCAGGGATCACCGCCCGTACAAAGGTCTGGACAAAATCGGCGCCAAGAGTGGGGAGTGAAGATAAAAATTTTGCAGCGATTTGCGATGGCGCTGGGAGCAACACAACGGCAATATGTGACACCCGCACAAAAACTTCCCACGCCAAAACAACACCAAGGCCGAAAATGGTAGGCACCAAAAACCGTGAGACATGGCGCGGCGTTGCCAAGTCAACGATCCAGCTTAATGCCCAGGCTACAACCCAGCCCACAACCACAAAACAAAGTGCCAAAAACCAATCCATGCCCTTGAATGGATTGACGCCGCTAAATCCTTGCGAAACACCATAGGCCACCAATAATGCCATGAAAAATGTTGTAAACGCTCGCATCATGGCTTTTCTCCCATGCGGGCAAGGCTTATGCGCTCAAACAGCCCAAGTGCCCACACCAGTGTGGCAACTGCAAAGGCGGCCACAAACAGCGCCGCCCAAATTTGCAGCGTGTTGCCATAATAAGATCCGTTCAGCAGCCGCGCGCCGATGCCAGCCACAGCCCCGGTAGGAAGCTCAGCCACGATGGCCCCGGTAAGTGCGATCGCCACAGAAACTTTGAGCGAAGCAAACAGAAACGGCACGGAGGCAGGCAGGCGCAGTTTCAGCAACGTCTGCCAAGCAGAGGCATGATAAGTGCGCATCAAATCCAGTGCGATCACATCTGGCGAGCGCAAGCCCTTCACCATGCCAATAGTCACGGGAAAGAAGCAGAGATAGGCTGAAATAGAGGCTTTGGTAATGATGGCTGGCAAGCCGGTCTTTCCCAACACCACAATTAACATGGGCGCGATCGCCAAAATAGGAATGGTCTGCGAAGCAATAATCCACGGCATCAGTGACTTATCAAGTGAACCCACATGCACAATGCCTATTGCCAATACGACACCTAAAAACCCACCTATCACGAATCCAACAAGTGTCGAAGACAAGGTCACCCAGAGATGCCACAGCAAAGATTTGATTGACCACGGCGCCACCAGAGCCGTGGTGTTCCACACCTCGCGTAAAACCTGGTGCGGCGATGGCAGCACGGGCCGCCCCTCATTCCAGGACAAAGCGAGTGTGTTGAAAAGCCCGCCACCAGCGGCTTGAATTTTCGGCGTGGTTAAAACAGCATTCATCGGGATGCATGCCAGATACCAAATGACAAACAGCAACAATGTCACCGTCAAAATGGGTAAGGCGCGCTCAATCCTCATAGGAGTGTCCCGCCTTTAGACCTTCACGCACCCGGTGCGCGATCTTGAGAAATTCCGGCGTCTCGCGAATGTCGAGCTTGCGGTCCTTGGGCAGCCCCACATCAATCACATCAATAATGCGGCCCGGACGCGGGCTCATCACCACGATTTTGGAGGACAGAAAAACCGCCTCAGGAATGGAATGGGTGACGAACACAATGGTCTTTTTGGTCCGCGCCCACAGATCCAGCAATTGCTGGTTCAGCTTGTCGCGCACAATTTCGTCCAATGCCCCAAAGGGCTCATCCATCAACAGAAGCTTTGGATCAAACGCCAATGCGCGCGCAATCGAAACCCGCTGCTGCATGCCACCCGACAATTGCCACGGAAATTTTTTCTCAAAGCCTTTCAAATTGACCAATTCAAGATTGCGGGCCACGCGGCCCCCTGCATCTTCCACCCCCATGATCTCAAGAGGCAAGGCCACATTGCGCTCCACATTACGCCATGCAAACAGGGCTGGGGCTTGAAACACATAGCCATAGGCCCGCGCCAGCCGCGCTTCTTGTGCTGTCATACCGTTGACGTGCAGGCTGCCTTGCGTTGTTTTCTCAAGATCAGCAATGGCGCGCAAAAGAGTGGTCTTGCCACAGCCCGATGGGCCGATAAGCGAAACAAACTCGCCTTCAGCCACATCAAGACTGATATTTGTCAACGCAAAAACCGGCCCATCATCGGTCTGATAGGTTAGCCCTACATCATGCGCCGCAATTACGGTTTCGGCCAAACTTTCGCTCCCAGAATTCTTATTTTGTGACAAGGCTATCTGGTCTTGACCATTTGATCAAGAATGAACAGGATAGGGCATGAGCAAACTTCCGCCAAAGCCTGCCCAAAAAACCCGCATTCAGCATCAGAACGAACAACTGATTCTTGAAGCGGCCTTGGCGGTGTTTTCGGCCTATGGCTATCGCGGCACAACGGTGGATCAAATTGCGGCCAAAGCCGGGCTTTCAAAACCCAACCTGCTCTATTATTTCCGGCGCAAAGAAGATATTTATGTGGCCGTTCTGGAGCACACTTTGACAGAGTGGCTGGCCCCACTGCGCCTGCTTGACCGGGAAAAAGACCCCATTGAAGAGTTGAGCGCCTATATCAGCGCCAAACTTGAACTCTCGTGGCGCAACCCGGCCGCCTCGCGCCTTTTTGCCAATGAAATTTTGCACGGCGCACCGCACATAGAGAAATATTTAAAGGGAGCGCTCAAAGAGCTGGTCGATGAGAAGGCTTCGGTCATCACCCATTGGGTGAAAGAAGGTCGGATGAGGCCCGTTGCCCCCCACCACCTGATTTTTGCCATTTGGGCCGTCACGCAACATTATGCTGATTTCGCACCCCAGGTTGAGGCGTTATTGGGCCCGCACCTAGACCACGCAACTGCAAACCAGGCCGCGATACAGATTTTGGTACAAGGGCTTAAGCCAGCAGAATCCCACTAAACCACACCCAAAAGTAGAGCAAACACCAAATCGAAGAGAAAAACAATCCAAGGTTAAAAATGTAGGGAAAATTTAATCAACTCCAGAAACCCCAACTTCATTGAATGCTGGCAACATCGTGCCCTGTTCCGGGCAAATTCCACAGATATATTTGTCCGAAAATCTGATGCCTGATTTGGTTGGAATGAGGAATGTGAATGCCGGCTGTCTGGACTGAAACACAAATCATCAATAATCTTTTGCGCAGTGGCACGTTCTGGTCGGGTAACACAATTACCTACAGCTTTCCGACCATTGACCCAGGTTGGGAAGTGAGCGCCTTTGGCGTTTCTGCCTCAGGATGGAGTGCTTTGTCTGCCGCGCAAAGGACTGCGGCCACCGTCGCCATCGGCTTATGGGATGATCTGATAGCGCCCTCACTGACGCCAACAACAGGCACGGGCAATATCACGCTTTCGAATTTCCAAGTCGATTCAAGCAATGATCCCAGCAACACTCACGGCTACTATGCAATAACCTACACAAGTTGGTATACATCTCCCACGGTGAAGCTTGCCTCCGGCGATGTCTTCTTCAACTCTAAATATGGCAGCTCATCCGGCACCAACAATCTGCTCTCACCAACTGTGGGACAATGGGGCTTCAACAGTTATATTCATGAACTGGGCCATGCTTTTGGTTTGCAACACCCGGGCACATACAATGGCGGCAGCCCAACCTATGCTGCCAACGCGGCCTACACACATGATTCTATTGAATATTCAGTCATGTCATATTTTGACGCCAGCAATACGGGCGCCGACTGGCAGGCGACCAACGGCCAATTCTACTACCCGCAAACCCCAATGATCGACGACGTTGCAGCCATGCAGCAAATCTATGGCGCTGACATGACCACGCGAACGGGCAACACGACTTATGGTTTTAACTCGACCTTAAGCGGTGTGAGTGGTGGCATCTATGACTTCACCCAGAATGCCCACCCTGTTTTGACCATCTGGGATGCTGGCGGCAACGATACACTTGATCTGTCTGGATACACCACAAATTCGCGCATAGACTTGCACGCAGGCTCGTCCAGCGACTGCGATGGCATGACCAACAACATTTGGATTGCCTACAACACCACCATAGAAAATGCGACTGGCGGATCAGGCAATGACATCATCACCGGCAATGATGCAGGCAATATTCTGATTGGCAATGCAGGTAATGATACCATCGTCGGCGGAGCAGGCAATGACAAGATTATAGGCGGCACTGGCAATGATGTGATGACTGGCGGTCTCGGCAATGATTCATTCATTTTTTTCGCGACTGATCTCACTGTCGGCCAAGCGGATACCATCACGGATTTCACAGCAGATGCATCGGGTATCGGAGATACCATCTGCCTGATTGCCACAACTGGCTCATCGGTTTCGGCGGTCAAATCGGGGGCAAATGCAGTTATCAACTATGGCAATGGCACAATCACGGATACCATAGCCCTGCTGACCCCGAGCACGAACCCCATCTATGTCTATGGCTTTGCCAGCGCTGCCAATGCAGCAGCCAAAAATCTTGCGTCAGGATTTTTGTTCGTGTCTGAAGCCATGAACCAGGCCGCCCACACTTGGTCCAGCTACCTCAACACATACGATGCAAGCAGCGTTCTCAGCAGCCAAAACATGATTTACGATAATGGCAGCCGCGTTTTCACCAGTTACGACACCACCAATCAAACGTGGGCCACAATTACTGACTCATACAACATAAGCAATGTGCTGACGACACGAAACACTGTGAATGATGATGGATCACATGTGCTGGTCACATACAACACCACTGGCCAAAACTGGGCGACGACCACCGACACATTCAACACAAACAATGTTTTAACATCACACAACACAGTCAACAATGATGGTTCTCATGTGTTGTTGACTTATGACACTACAGGCCAAAGTTGGACGACTATCACTGACAGCTACAATGCCTCAAATGTATTGCTTACACGCAACACGATGAATGACAACGGCACACGTGAACTGATCACATATGATACGACCAATCAACCTTGGACGACGATTACCGAAGTTTTTGATGCCTCAAGCCGCGCTACCACCACCACCTACGCCTTAGATACGGGCGAAAAAAGCGTTTATCACTTTGATGCGACGAACACCCAGACGTGGTCATCTTATTCCGAACGCTTCTCAGTCAGTAACGCACTAATGTATTTGGCCACAAGCAACGATGATGGCACAAGTTCAGTGCGGTATTATGACTATCAAAACAATCAGGACTTCACAAACTATATTCAGAGCTTTGACGCAGCCCATGCTCTCATTAGTACTGCAACATATTACGACAACGGAACAAGCTTGGTGGTTTACCAAGACTATCTCAACAACCAAACCTGGAACACCAACACCGTTCGCACTGACGCAACAGGTCAAATGAATTACTGGTCCTTAGAATACAAAGATGCAACGCGTTATGTCCAATATGTAGATACAACCAACACGCAGAATTGGCACGACAACTCTATCATGTATGATGCCGCCGGAAAAATGGTCTACTGGCAGCTCGCCTATGACGACACCAGCATTGGCGTGCAATATTTCGATCACAACAACAACCAAACATGGTCAAGTTACACTGATCACTACGACACCAAACACAACCTCGATCGTCAAACGATTTACTTTGATGACCTCACTTCAACATCCAAGACATTTGACGTCAACAGCGCAGGCCCATGGAGCCAAGATGTTTATGTCTACAACGCCAGTAATGTTGCAATCCATCATTATCAAATCATGGACAATGGAACCACTTTGACTTTCTTTTAAAGCTAGCAATGTGAAACTTAGCGAGAACCAAAAGAAGGTGTGCGTTCAGCTTGGCCAGATTTCGGCCCGAAGATGATTAAGCGAAGGCGCAGCTTCATCTTTGGCTGATAGAATCGGCACTTGGTCTGGCGGCAATGGCCATGTAATGCCAACACTTGGATCAGACCAGTTCAGGCTGCGATCATGGTGTGGTGCATAATACTGAGAAACTTTATACGCAATTTCGACTTCAGGTTCGAGAGTCAGAAAACCGTGAGCGAACCCGGTCGGGACATAGAGTTGATTTCCAGCTTCTGCACTTAACTCCAGACCAACCCATTGCCCGAATGTTTTTGATAGCGGACGAATATCAACAACGGCATCCCAAATCTTACCCCTGATCACACGAACAATCTTGGCTTGGGCAAATGGCGGCAGCTGAAAATGCATGCCGCGCAAGGTGAAAGCCGCGGCAGAAAGCGATTGATTGTCTTGGATCCATTCTTTTTCGGCCACACCGATTTCATTCATGCGTGCAGCATTAAACGTCTCCATGAAATAGCCCCTCGCGTCCCCGAAGCGCTTGGGAGTGATTTCTATGGGGCCTTCTAGAATAAATTTGCGACTCTGCATTCAACTCTCACATTCAAACTCTGGATATTTTATTCAGGTCCTATGGGCCTATTTTTTAATCATGGCTAAAGTCTGAACAAAATGTCCAGCCTCCACCGTCCAGTGTGGCAATACCAAGCCGAACACATTTTGAAACTTGGAATTGCTTAATCTCGAGTTCTGGGGTCGTTTGGCTATTTGTGGATATTGCGCGGAAGATATAGCTTTAAGATGTGGGACACGCGAAATCAAACCCTCCGCAGCAGCCACTTCCAACACATATTTTGCAAATGCATGCCAATTCGTCTCACCACTTGCAGTGAGATGATAAAGGCCCCAGTTTGACGGGCCCGCCGACAGGCCTCGAATGACATGAGCTGTGGCGCCAGCCAAAAGCCTTGTGTGTGTTGGCACCCCAAATTGATCGCAGACAATGTTTAGACTGTCACGCTCTCGAGCCAGTTCAATCATGGTTTTTGGAAAATTCTTGCCATGGGGAGAGTAGACCCAACTCGTCCTAAAAATATAGTGCCGGGCCAACTCCTTTTGAATGGCAATTTCACCGCCCCGCTTGGTCAAACCATAGACATTCAGGGGGCGAGGTTGCTCTTCTTCAAGGTGGGGCAATTGCCCTGCCCCATCGAACACATAATCAGTCGAGTAGTGGAAAAGGACCCCTCCTGATTTGTTAACCTGACGCGCCATGACTCCGGGTGCGACAGCATTCACAGCATGAGCCACAGCCTGATCTGATTCGGCCTTGTCGACGGCCGTATAGGCGGCCGCATTGACTACAATATCGGCTTCTGCGCGCTCAATCATTTGCTCAACCGCGCGGGCATCAGTCAAATCGACACGCGGGATTCCGTGCCAACCCGGAACAATAACGTCTCCCAAAACCGCAAGTTCTGGATAGAGGTCAAAGCCCAACTGTCCCGTTCCACCAAACAAGAGAATTTTCAATTTTTGTGTCCCATTCTGCAAAGCCCGTCGATCTTCAGTGCATTTTTCAACAGCAAGCATTTTCACGCTATCGCTGCTCCAGCCTACACCAGCTATATGGGTGGCAACAGCTATCAAAACGATCATGCTTAAAACTGCAATGCCCTACTCCATTGTACGGCAAGGCAAAATGGCCGTTGAACCTTGACTTTTCTGGTATGCAGCGCCTAGACAACGGCAAATCCAAAGGATGGTAATAGCCGCATGCTGAACGGAAAATCGATACTCATAACCGGTGGAACAGGCTCGTTTGGCCAAAGTTTTGTCAAAACAGTTTTGACACAGTATCCAGACGTGCAACGACTGGTAATTTACAGCCGTGATGAACTCAAGCAGTTTGAAATGGCCCAGGTTTTCCCCGTCGAAAAACATCCAAATCTGCGCTATTTCATCGGCGACATCCGCGATGCGGATCGTCTCCGTCGTGCTTTGGAAGGCATTGATGTTGTCATTCACGCTGCAGCGCTGAAGCAAGTACCAGCCGCAGAATATAATCCGTTTGAATGTATTAAGACAAATGTCATGGGCGCACAAAACTTGATCGAGGCCTGCTTGGACACGAAGGTGCAGCATGTGGTCGCCCTGTCAACTGACAAGGCTGCTGCACCGATCAACCTATACGGCGCAACAAAGCTTTGCTCAGACAAATTGTTTACAGCTGCCAATCACATCAAAGGCTCGCGCGATTTGCGCTTCAGCGTTGTGCGCTATGGCAACGTCATGGGAAGTCGAGGATCGGTCATTCCATTTTTCATCGAACGCCGCAAAACCGGTGTTCTACCGATCACGGATCCACGAATGACGCGCTTTAACATTTCCCTGACGGATGGCGTGAACATGGTATTGTGGGCACTGGAAAATGCCTTGGGCGGCGAAATTTTTGTTCCGCGCATTCCAAGCTATCGTATCATAGACGTGGCCGAGGCCATTGGCCCAGAATGTGAACACCCGGTTGTAGGT
>JAGWUY010000071.1 GCA_028868255.1 Alphaproteobacteria bacterium
GCGTGGCCACCGTGCGGTCTACAAAATCGACACCCCCGAACAATTGGCCCCCATGATCAAGGGCCTGGTTTCACCCGGCGACATTGTGGTGTGTCTGGGGGCGGGCACGATCAGCCAATGGGCCTATGCGCTGCCTGATCAACTGGCACAATTGGCAAAGGCTTGATCCCATGACCAAGCTAGATGGTGAAGCGCTATTGAAAAAACTACCTGCCGTGCGGGGGAGGCTGGAGGCCAATGCTCCACTGGCTGACCTTACTTGGTTTCGTGCGGGCGGGCCTGCCGAAGTTTTATTTTCCCCTGCGGATGAAGACGATCTCGGTGCGTTTTTGAAAAGCACAGCAGAGAACATTCCGGTTTATGTGATTGGCGTTGGCTCAAACCTTTTGGTGCGCGATGGGGGTGTGCCGGGGGTGGTGATCCGCCTCGGCCGCGCCTTTATGGATGTGGCGTTGGACGGCGAAAACCGCATTCGCGCCGGCACGGCGGCTTTGGATGTGCGGGTGGCGCGCTTTGCGGCAGAACACAGTATCGATTCATTAACCTTTCTGAGAGGTATTCCCGGCAGCATAGGCGGTGCGCTTCGCATGAATGGCGGGGCCTATGGTGGTGAAACCAAAGACGTGCTGGTGGAAGCACGGGGTTTTGACCGTAAAGGGAATTTGCACGTGTTGAGCAATGCGGACATGAAATATACCTATCGCCATTGCGGTGCGCCGGAGGATTTGATTTTCACCTCGGCGCTACTTCAGGGCAAGCCCGGCGTGCAGGCCGATATTCAGGCGGCAATGGACAAGATCACTGAAAGCCGCGAGGCCACGCAGCCGATTAAGAGCCGCACCGGTGGATCGACTTTTAAAAACCCACCCGGCCATAAATCCTGGCAGCTGATTGATGCGGCGGGCATGCGCGGCTTCAATGTTGGGCCTGCCAAGGTTTCTGAATTGCATTGCAACTTTCTGATCAATGAGGGCGGGGCCACAGGCAGCCAGATTGAAGAGCTGGGCGAAACCGTGCGTGCGCGGGTGAAAGCAAGTTCCGGTGTGCAGCTGGAATGGGAAATCAAGCGCATTGGCATTCCGCCAGAAGGTGCGGTGTAGCGATGGAGTTTCAAAGCCCACAAGATGTAACTGTTGCTGTTCTCATGGGCGGTTGGTCGAAAGAGCGCAGCGTATCATTATCGTCGGGTGAGGGCTGTTTTGAGGCCCTTCGCAAGGCTGGGTTCAATGCTATTTTGGTGGATGTGAAACGTGAGACCATTGCCTCCGTCCTGCTCGACATGCGCCCTGATGCGATCTTCAACGCCTTACACGGCACATGGGGCGAGGATGGCTGTGCGGCCGCATTGTTTGAGACACTGAATATTCCCTACACCCATTCTGGTGTGTTGGCTTCGGCGTTGGCCATGCACAAAGAAAAATCAAAAGCGATTTTCCGCGAAGCAGGCATTCCGGTGGCGGAAAGCAAACTGGTTGATATCGAGGATGCGGCTGCAAAACATCCTATGGCATTGCCCTATGTGATCAAGCCCGTAGCGGATGGTTCCAGCGTGGGCGTTCACATTGTTGATCGCACGTCGAATGGTCCTTTGGCCTCGCTGGTGGATGAACGCCATATCTTTGGTGACAAGGTGATGGTGGAGCGATTTATTCCAGGGCGTGAGCTCACTTGCGCTGTTATGGGCGATGTGGCTTTGGGTGTAATTGATATTGTGCCTATGGGCGGTTTTTATGATTTTGACAGTAAATATGTTGCTGGTGGTTCACAGCATATTTTGCCCGCGGAAATTCCCAACGACATTTATCGCAAGTGCCAGAAATATGCCTTGTTGGCGCATCAGGCGCTGGGGTGCCGCGGCATATCGCGCTGCGATTTTCGCTTTGATGACACCATCGAAAAGGGCGAATTGATTTTGCTGGAAATTAACACGCAACCTGGCATGACACCAACATCATTGGCGCCTGAAATGGCCAAACATGCCGGGCATTCATTCGAGGATTTGGTGACGTGGATGGTCAAGGACGCATCGGTGAACAGATGAGCGCATTTCAATCCTTTGTGAAAACATTTGGCAGTGCGCGCATCCGCTTGTTGGCTCGCACCGGTTCGGTCGTTTTGCTGGGCGGCTCTATTGTGCACGGCATATTGCAGGGTGGAATGCTCGACTATGAAGGCAGCCCCTTGCGCAATTTGTCTGGAAAATTGGCCAGCATGGCAGGCATGGCAGCCGTTGATATTCGCGTCAGTGGTTTGACGCACCATGACCCTGAACTTTTGTTCCGCGCACTTGGTGTTCGGCCTGGTGCCAGCTTGATTGGCTTTGACACCGGCGAAGCGCGGCGCACTTTGGAAGCAATGAATTGGGTTGGCGCAGCTTCGGTGCAGCGGCAATATCCAAACCGTCTTGAAATATCAGTGGCCGAGCGAGTGCCCTTTGCGATCTGGCAATATGAAGGCGCTTATTCGTTGGTGGATAAGGCCGGCTTTACCATGGGGGGCCTTGAATTGATGGGGCAATCACACTTGCCACTGGTAACGGGCGCTGGTGCAAATTTACGCGCAGCAGAAATCATTAACCAACTGGAAGCCAATCCTCTGTTATTTAAGCGGGTCAGTGCTGCGGCAATGGTCGGTAAACGGCGCTGGACACTTTATCTGAACAATGGCGTGAAAGTTGCCTTGCCAGCAGAAGGTGTGGGCGAAGCCTTGGCGAAGTTGAGCAAGATTGACGCTGATACAGGATTATTGTCCAAGGCCGTGAGTACGGTTGATATGCGTATTGCGGGGCAGATGACAGTTTCCGTAATCGAAATTGCGAACGCTAAAAAAGACGAACCAGTGGGAGAAAAACTGGTTCAGAAACAGTAGTTTTGTGTGTGGGTTGGTGAGAATGAACAGTGTGCAGGGACGTGGCGGAGTTCGCCATTTGAATTCTTCAAGAACGAATATTGTCGCGGCGCTGGATATTGGGTCTACCAAAATCAGTTGCCTGATTGCGCGCGTTCCGGCGTTGGATGCTAAGGCCAATATTGACCCTCGGCAAAACTTGCGTGTTTTGGGTTTTGGGCAAACTCTGTCTCGCGGAGTCAAGTCAGGCGCCATCATCAACATAGATGAAGCTGAATGTGCAATTCGCTTGGCAGTCGATGCCGCCGAGCGCATGGCAGAAATAGCGATTACCGACGTCTATGTTAGTGTCTCAGGCGGGCGAGTGCAATCGTCCAGCTTCGCAGCGGACCATCATACACAGACGGGTGTAGTTTCACCTCGCGATTTGGATTCTGTGGTCACGGCCGCGCTTTCACAGGTGAATGTAGGTAAGCGGACCATTTTGCATGTTCAGCCGAATAATTTTGTGCTGGATGGAACTAGCGACATCAGCTCACCCTTGGGCATGCATGGTGATGTGCTTCATGCCGAGGTTGGTGTTACAAGTGTTGAGCCTGCTTATTTGCGCAATGTCGCATTGGCCGTAGAGCGTTCGCACTTGCGTGTTGCTGGCTTTGTAATTGCGCCATATGCGGCATCCAAATCTTGCCTCATGGGTGATGAGTTGCAACTGGGAACTACTGTTGTCGAATTGGGCGGGGCGATCACCAGTATTGGGCATTTCCGCAATGGTCAATTGCTTGCGGCCGAAACAATTCATATCGGCGGAAGCCATGTGACCAGTGACATTGCTCAAGGGCTTTCGACCACTTTAGCCCATGCCGAACGTATGAAAACCATGTGGGGAAACGTGCTGGCCGAAGGGCATAGCGCACAAGACATGTTGGCTGTGCCGCTGCTGGGTGAGCGCGGAGTTGATACGGTCCACAAAGTTCCAAAATCTCATCTTTCCAATATCTTGCGCCCGCGTGTTGAAGAAACGCTTGAATTGGTGCGGGACAAGATTGCCGCGTCGTCTGCGGCTGTGCGCGCCACTGCCAGCCGCATCGTATTGACGGGTGGGGCCAGCCAACTCACTGGGCTTCGTGAATTGGCGACGGCCATTTTGGGTGTGCCCGTGCGACTTGGCCAGCCGGTGGGGATTGGCAATTTGCCAGACCGCGCCAGCAATGCCGGGTTCGCTGCTGTTTCTGGTACACTGGTTTATGCCGCGCGGCCCGATCGTCACTTCGCAATTCCAGAAGAGGCAGTGGCCCATTTTGAGAGGGCCCGCATGGGCTATGCGCGTCGCGTGGGGCAATGGCTGGCGGAAGCGTTTTAATTTTTTGGTTGCAGTTTGTATTTTGATGCAATTTTAAGTTATAGCGTTAATCGTTTTCCACAGACTGATTCAAAATGAATCACTTTAAATCAATACAAAATGGGTTTGGTTAGCAGTCGTTAACTATTTCTTATCCTTTGGGTAAGATTGTCAGGCTTGGACAACCCGCAATTCGGAATAATCATGACAATCAAGCTCACCGTTCCCAATCTCTCAGAACTCAAACCTCGCATTACCGTGTTTGGTGTTGGCGGTGCGGGCGGCAACGCTGTTAACAACATGATTGAAAGTCGCCTCGAAGGTGTTGAGTTTGTAGTGGCCAACACTGACGCGCAGGCGCTTTTGCAAAATGCAGCGCAGCGCCGCATCCAGATGGGCACTGCACTCACCATGGGTCTGGGCGCTGGCTCGCAGCCGCAAATTGGTGCTGCCGCGGCTGAAGAAGCACTTCAGGAAATCGTTGATCATCTCGCAGGGTCTCACATGGCGTTCATCACCGCCGGCATGGGTGGTGGCACCGGTACTGGTGCTGCGCCAGTGATTGCCCGCGCTGCCAAAGAGCAGGGCATTCTGACCGTTGGTGTTGTGACCAAGCCATTCCATTTTGAAGGCGCACGCCGCCAAGCGACCGCTGAGAAGGGCATTGAAGAGTTAGCCCGCTATGTGGATACGCTGATCGTGATTCCCAATCAAAATTTGTTCCGTGTTGCCAATGAAAAAACTACATTTGCCGCCGCTTTCGCAATGGCTGATCAAGTGCTTTATTCTGGTGTCGCATCAATCACAGAACTGATGACCAAAGAAGGCCTGATCAATCTGGATTTTGCAGACGTTCGCGCAATTATGAGCGAAATGGGCAAAGCGATGATGGGTACAGGCGAAGCTTCTGGCGAAAAGCGCGCCATTGAAGCCGCTGAAGCTGCGATTTCCAATCCGTTGCTCGATGATGTGTCAATGCGCGGTGCGCGTGGTCTGTTGATCTCGATTTGCGGTGGCCCAGATCTTACGCTTTACGAAGTTGATGAGGCCGCAACGCGTATCCGCGAAGAGGTTGACCCAGATGCCAATATTATTCTGGGGGCTACATTCGATGACGCTTTGGAAGGCACAATGCGCGTTTCTGTGGTGGCGACTGGCCTTTCCAAGGAAGCTCACGCACATGATAGACATGATCAACATACAGAAGAGGCGCCCGTGGTTGCTATTCCAGCGCCCTCGTTCAAGCCTACTGTGCCTCAGGCTGCCAAAGTCATGGTTAGGCCGGCACCGATTGTTGTGCGCACACCGGCTGCTCAAGCGGTTCAAGAAACCAACGATGATCTGGTGATGGATGAGCAATATGAAGAGCCAGCCTATGAGGAAGAAGTACCCCTACCTGTGATGAAGCGCGCAACGCCGCAGCCACGCATTCCTTCGATTGAGCAGTTCCCCATGATTGCGCAGAAGCAAGTGGCCGCGCAACAAAATCGCATTGAGAACATTGCTGAGCACGCCCAGCGCAAGAAAAAAGGCTTGTTTGAGCGATTGGCTGATGTGGGCCTTGGCCGCCGCGAAGAGCCAGCGCCAGCACCGCGTGAGCAAGTGGTGGCAAAGCGCGCTGAACCCAAGATGCAGCCCCAGCGCATGCCTGTGCCAGAGCCTGTGGCCCAGACCGAACAAGATTACGATGATGATCAATTGGCGATTCCTGCTTTCCTGCGCCGTCAAGCTAACTGATCTAATCAAATATAATTAACTGGAACCCGGTGGACATATTTCTGCCGGGTTTCGTGCCTCTAACGTGCGCCAGAAATTTGACTTGAGATGGGAACTCTGTGCGCTTTTGACTATTCAATAAAATGGCCAAAACGTATAGCACTCTTCCATTTTGGAGGGTCTGGGGCTAGAACAGCGCCAGAAAATTGGAATTTGCATGTTGTTTGGCCACACCGTTTTGAAATCACGAATGCTCAAGCGCTTTGGCACAGGTGTCATGTTACTGACTTTGTCCATGGCCGTCAGCGCCTGCAGCGGTGGTCTTGGCAGTCTGCTGGGCGGGGTTGCCAAGCCAGAACCATCGGCAAATCTTAATCAATCTGATGATCAAGCTGTGGCCAGCCTTTACAATGCGGGCCTTGCCAGCATGAATGCCGGGCAATATCGCAATGCTGTGAAAAAATTTGCCGAAGTTGAACGGCTCCACCCTTACTCAAAATGGGCCACCAAAGCACTTTTGATGCAGAGTTTTTCCAGTTACCAAAACAATGAGTATCCTGATGCTATCAATGCCAGCCAGCGCTTCATCAGTCTGCACCCCGGGCACAAAGATGTGCCGTATGCCTATTATCTTGTTGCACTCTCGCAATATGAGCAAATCCAGGATGTGACGCGCGATCAATCGCAAACACAAACAGCGCTCGACGCTTTGGATGAAGTGGCGCGCCGTTTCCCTGATTCTAAATATGCTGGTGATGCCAAGCAAAAAGCTTTGCTGGCGCGCGACCACTTGGCAGGAAAAGAAATGGAAATTGGGCGCTATTATATGAAGCGCGGTTCTTATCTTGCCGGCATCAACCGCTTTAAAAAAGTGGTGACAGATTATCAAACTTCGTCACAGACCCCCGAAGCGCTTTACCGATTGGCCGAGGGCTATATGGCTTTGGGTATTAAAGCAGAAGCGCAAACAGCTGCGGCTGTGCTGGGTCACAACTTCCCCAAAAGCCAGTGGTATAAGGATGCCTATACGCTGGTGTCTTCAGATGGGCGTGTGCCCGTTGCAAATAAAAGCAGCTGGATCAGCCAGGTGTTCAATATTTTATGAATTGTAGGGGGCAACCCCTCGCATGTTGCTGCAATGTTCTCTATAGTTCTTGCATGCTTACGAACCTTTCCATCCGCGATATTGTTCTGATCGAAAAGCTTGATTTGGCGTTGGATGCTGGCCTGACGATCCTGACGGGGGAGACGGGTGCTGGCAAGTCCATCTTGCTCGATAGCTTGGGCTTGGCGCTGGGTGCGCGTGGTGATTCCTCGCTGGTGCGCGCTGGCCAAAGTAAGGGCAGCGTGACCGCCGCCTTCACGTTGTCACCCAGCCATTTGGCACTCAAAATTCTTGAAGAGCAAGGCATCATTGCCGAGGGTGAAATCATTATTCGGCGTATCCAAAGTGCCGATGGCCCAAGCCGCGCCACCATCAATGATCAGCCTGTGAGTTTGAACCTTTTGCGCCAAGTGGCGGTGTTGCTGGTGGAGCTACATGGGCAACATGCAGACCGGGCATTGGTGGACGTGGCAGAACATCGCCGCTTGCTGGATGCGTTTGGTGGGCTTGAAAGCCAAGTTGAGAAATTAAACCAGTTGTGGCGTGCCATGACTGATAGTCGCGCTGCACTGGATGATCACCGCGCTGCCATGGCGCGCGCTGAGGCGGAGAGAGACTATCTTGAACATGCGGCAGCAGAATTGCGTGAGCTTAACCCGCAAGCTGACGAAGAGAGGTTGCTGGCTGACCAACGCCAGATGATGATGCAATCTGAGCAATATATATCGGCCATTGATGATGCAGAAAGCGCCTTGGCGGGCGACAGCAATTCAGAGGCGCGGCTTCACGCGGCCTTGCGCAAGCTGGAGCGTCGCAAAGAGACAGCGGGGGGGCGGCTGGATGCTGTGACGGCGACACTAGACCGTTTGCTGGTGGAATTCAGTGAGGCGCAGCGCAGCCTTTATGAAGCACGCAAGGCTTTTGATTTTGATCCCAAGTTGCTTGAGCAATCAGAGGAGCGTCTGTTTTCACTGCGGGCGGCGGCACGTAAATTCAAATGCACGGTCGATCAACTGGCTTCTGTGCGCGAAAGGTTTGAAACCGATTTGAAAACACTGGTCGATGGTGGAGCCAAAACCAGAGCTTTGTCGCAAACACACGATGAGGCCAAAGCCGCCTATGAAAAAGCCGCTGATGCTTTAAGTGCCGCGCGGCGCAAAACGGCAAAAGCTTTGGACAAGGCCGTGGGGGCCGAATTGCCCGCCTTGAAGCTGGATAAGGCGCGTTTTGAAACCGATGTTCAGGCGGATGCCGCAAAGCCTACATCGACAGGCATTGACCGCGTTGAATTTTTGGTGGCAGCCAACCCCGGCACACCACTTTCACCTTTGATGAAAGTGGCATCAGGCGGGGAACTTGCCCGCTTTATGTTATCGCTCAAAGTGGTGCTTGCAGCCAAAGGGTCTGCACCCGTATTGATCTTCGATGAAATTGATACCGGCGTGGGTGGGGCAGTGGCCGATGCGATTGGCCAGCGCTTGCGCCGCTTGGCCGATGGCTTGCAGGTGATTGCCGTTACGCACAGCCCGCAAGTGGCCGCGCGTGCTTCACAGCATATGCTGATTTCCAAAGCGGAAGATAAAAAGGCCAAGCGCATGTTTACTCAAATTGCAGCACTGGAAGATCAGCATCGCCGCGAGGAAGTGGCGCGGATGCTTTCGGGCGCAACTATCACAGATGCTGCGCGGGCGCAGGCTGACGAACTTTTGGGGATTGCCAATTGAAGGCCAAGGACGCCGCCGCTGATTACGCCAAATTGGCGCAAGAAATTGCAGCCCATGACATTGCCTATCATCAGTCCGATGCACCCACCATCAGCGATGCGGATTATGATTCCCTGCGCCGCCGCTTGCTGGCTTTGGAAGCTGAGTTTCCGACACTGGCCAAGGCCTCGGTATCCTCAAAGGTGGGGGCAGCGCCATCGGGCAAGTTTGCCAAGGTGCGCCATATCGTTCCCATGCTGTCGCTGGATAATGCCTTCAGCGATGAGGATGTGACAGCCTTCATTACCCAGATGAAGAATTTTCTGGGGCTGGATGCGGCCACTGAATTGCCGATTACCGCTGAACCGAAAATTGATGGGCTTTCCATGTCGCTGCGCTATGAGGGGCGCAAGCTGGTGCAGGCCGCCACGCGCGGCGATGGGGAGGAGGGTGAGAATGTGACCGCCAATATCCTCACCGTTCAAAACATTCCCCACGCCTTGCCCGCGGATGCTCCCGAGCTAATCGAAGTGCGCGGCGAAATTTATATGTCAAACAATGACTTCCGCGCACTCAATGAGAAATTGATTCAAGCGGGTGAAAAGCCCTTGGCCAACCCGCGCAACGGGGCTGCCGGCTCACTTCGCCAGCAGGATGCCAGCATCACGGCGTCTCGCCCGCTCAAGTTTTTTGCCTATGCCTGGGGAGAAGCGCCGCAGCTTCCGGCGGATACGCAATTTGGCGTGGTGCAGGCCTTCAAATCCTGGGGCTTGCCTGTCAACCCCAACATGGTTTTGTGCCAAACGGCAGCAGAGATTTTGGCGCATTACCGCAAGCTGGAAACGCAACGCGCCGAACTGGGCTATGACATTGATGGTGTTGTTTACAAACTGAATGACTTGGCGTTGCAACAGCGTTTGGGCTTCCGCACCCGCAGCCCGCGTTGGGCCATTGCCCATAAATTTTCCGCCGAACAGGCAACGACGATTCTCGAAGCTATTGACATTCAGGTGGGTCGCACCGGGGCACTCACACCCGTGGCGCGGCTTAAGCCGGTCACGGTGGGTGGAGTGGTCGTTTCGAACGCCACGCTGCACAATGAGGATGAAATTGCCCGCAAGGATGTGCGCATAGGAGACACGGTGATTGTGCAGCGCGCAGGCGATGTGATCCCGCAAATTGTGGGTGTGGCACAACGTGGGCAAAATACAATATCTTACCAGTTCCCACATGTGTGCCCC
>JAGWUY010000345.1 GCA_028868255.1 Alphaproteobacteria bacterium
GTGAATGGTCCAGCCAATATCCATTTCCCAATCAATCAAAGGCCCGCCTTCAAAAATCCGGTCAATGGGGTAAGAGCCATCCGGCAATTTGTGAAATTCAAAATCATGATTGTGCCAGCCAAAGCCATAACCTTCTTCACGCATGGTTTTTGCAATGGCGCCGCAACGCTTGCCAAAACCCTTCCAATAGGCCGCTGTGTTCTTGCGTTCATCTGGCATGACGTATGGACAATAGAAATATTTAATGCCCATGGTTTTACCAATCTGCAAAACGCGCTTCATGTCCTTTTCAAAAAGGGCAAGCGGCATGAGATGCGTGGTGGGCATGGTCATCCCGTGCTTATCGAGCAGCGCACGGAATATTTGAGGATTTTCAAACACAGTTCCTTTTGCGCCATATTCAGCACCGCCAAATCCTTCCACTTCCGTGTATCCAAAAGCGGCTAGATGCTCGATCACAGGTTCCCATGGTTGGAAATTGCGGGCGGAATAGAGTTGAAAAGACAAACGCTTTGGCATGGTGGTTTCCTCTTAATGTGATGACGAAAATAAATTGCGGATGATCAGATTGTTATGCGCCGTTTCGAGATCGGCAGGGTTGTCGGGCTTGAAAATGATGGTTGTTAATTCGCCCGGCAGAAGATCGAAAATGTTATCAGAATATGATCCGCGTACGGATGTTTCAGCGGCCACAAACAGCGCGGCCTGCTTTGTCTTCACCTTGATCTGCAATGCGCCATCAACGATCTTGGCCGTATGGCTGATCTGTGGATCGATCATGTTCAGCGCCTTATAGGGTTCATGCGCGAAATGAGTGCGCCCCGTGCTGCCGTCCGTCGCTTCATAATCCAAGATGAGGATATAGCCTGCTGGCAGTTCACCCTTCTTCAGTCTGGTAATCTCAATAGCCTTGTCCGCGGGAATGGACTTGGAAATTGTCTTGACTGGCTTGGCCTTGCCTGCAGGATCAAGAATGGTGAGGGTGAGCGAAATCTTCTGTGCTTTCAGCCGATCATTCACAGCTTTCACAGTGATGCCGCCGTGCTTGTCGGGCACCGCCATCACAGTGACGGGCGCGTAAAACCGCTTGGCCATATAATGCATGGCCTTCCAGCCGCCACCATGATCCAGCGATGACCATGACGCCACGGGCCACGTATCATTGAGCTGCCAATAGAGCGTGCCCATGCAATTGGGCTTGAGAGAACGCCAATACTCTACAGCGGTCTTGATGGCCAGCCCCTGCTGGATCTGGCTGACATAGCAGAAATTAGCAAAATCTTTAGGGAAGCGGAAATAGCGGAACATCGTTTCCGCTATGCGCGCATTTCCGCCCGCATTTTTCTGGTGGCTCTCCATCACCTGAGAGGCGATGTTCAAATCCTCAGCGCTGGTCGCAAATTCTTTCACGATATGGAGCGAGGGATAAGACTGGAAACCAAACTCGGAACAGAAGCGCGGGGACACATCCCGGTAAAGCTCGAAGTTTTTCCCTTCGTGCCACACGCTCCAGAAATGCATGTCCCCCGAACGATCATCATGCCAAGCATCACCGAACGACAGCAGCCCTGGTGACGGTGATGATGGCCACCAGTTGATTGAGGGGTCAGCCATCTTTGCGGCTTGCTCAATGGTGTAGTTGAGGCGGTCATAGGCTGCCAGATAGCGATCACGATTGGCGCGGGATTCGGGGAACCAGTTCAACGCCCCAATCAATTCATTGTCACCGCACCACAATGCGATGCAAGGATGATGTTGTAGTCGATTGACTTGAACGACCACTTCGCGGCGAACTTCGTCAAGAAAGGCTTCATCTGCCGGATAGAGATTGCAGGCAAATTGAAAATCCTGCCAAACCATCAAGCCCAGTTCATCGCAGAGATCATAAAACCAATCCTGCTCATAATAACCGCCACCCCACAC
>JAGWUY010000072.1 GCA_028868255.1 Alphaproteobacteria bacterium
GTTTTCAGCATTTCGCTCTGCGGCGGCAAATGTATAATTGAAACTGCCTGTTTGAACATGCGCGTTGTCCGCTACGATAAACTTGTCATGCATAATGGGATAGCGCGCATCGGCGCGTACATAAACTCCACAATTTGCCATATAGTCGCGTTTGGAATTGCCTGGCCCATGCGGGTTTGATTTCTTGTCCAGCACCGCCGTCACAGCAACACCGCGCTGGGCGGCCGCGCACATAGAATCTGCGATGGGTTTGGATGTCATTTGATAGGCCGCCATTACAACATTGAGTTTGGCGTTATCAATAATTTTTTTGACGAGCCTTTCTGCTGATCGCTGCGGCACGGGCGCAAAGGCAATTTCGATGGTGCCAGCGGCAGGCACGCGCGACAACCGTGTTTTAATCGCGTCAGTGGCGACATCAATCGCGCCTGTGGTGATTTGATCTGCAAAATTGCAGGTGTTTTTCACCTTCTTGGCAGCGGCATGGCTTGGGCCAGCGCACAGCGCGGCAAAGCAGACAATGAAAAGGAATCGAGAGACCATAACCCTGCTTCAGGCCAAAATCTTAAGCAGATGTTAACGGCAAGTTTGCCTGTGGATTTAGCGCATGTTACCGGTGTGGCCTTGGCTATAGCGGCCGGGTTGTGGCCACACGGTGAGGCCATGCGGTTCAAGCTGCACGGGCACTTTTGTGACTTGTCCTGTTGTGGTGTCGATAGCATATACAACATGATCAAAGCGCCCGGCCAGCCAGAGGGTCTTCCCATCGGCGGTTACATTGCCCATATCCGGGCTGCCGCCGCCGGGGATGGGCCAATTGGCTACTATTTTGCCTGTTGCAAAGTCCAACACTGATATGCTGCCTTTGCCCCGCGGGCCGCTCAACAAATTGTTCGAGCCACGGTTTGAAATAAAAAGCTTCTTGCCATCGCGGCTGACTGTGAAACCGTGCGCGCCAACGCCCGTTTCAAAGAATCCCGTTTCCACAAACTTATCACCATCAATAGTGAACACGCCGTTGTTCAGCATATCTGCAACATAAAAAACTTTACCGTCAGCTGAGAGGCGAATATCTTGTGGGATGCCCTTTTTGGAGAATTTCAAAATACCCAATAGTTTCTTGTTGGCGATATCAACCTTGGCCAAAGCACCACCGCCAAATTCACACGTGAAAATGGCGTAGGAATTGTCTGCCGCAAAATCGGCATGGTTCACGCCTTGGCATTCAGGCAAAGGCAAAATCGACTGAAGCGCCATGGTTTGCGGGTCACGGAAATCGAGTTGACGGTAGGCTTCGTCAACAATGATCGCGGATTTTCCATCGGGCGTGAAATACATGTTGTAAGGATCATCAACCTTGATTTGTTGTCCGGCCTTTCCGGTCCAAGGGTCAATCTGGGTCATCGATCCTTTTGTTGAGCGATCAGCATTGTTGGCCACCCACAGGGTTTTCAAATCCCACGAAGGAATAACATGTTGTGGGCCACGCCCGACCTTCAGCGTTGTCACCACTTGTTTGGTGGTGGAATTGATGACAGTCACCGTATTGGAGGAATGGTTTGGCACATAAACGCGCGGCAGTGTGTTGACGAGATCAAAGTTGAGATTGCTTGCGCCTGTTTGTGCGTAGACATTTGTGGTGTCGGTATATGATTTTGGCGTTTCAGGCGAAGGTGGCAAAACACTTGCGGCATGAACAGGCAGCGGAGCCATTGGTAAAATGCGGTTCTTGCGGTGTTTTTTCTTTAGCGATTTAGCTTTTTTTGGTATTTTTTTCTGGGCGGGGTTCGTCGCTTGACCACTCGCCACCGCTTGACCCTGAGTCACCAAGGGTTTGTGATTTGCTGCTTGGGCTGTCACGGCCAGGAAAGCGGTTGACAAAAAAAGTAAGCAGGCAGCGAGAGTGTGAGGCGGCATTTATCTATTTCACTTGATGTGTTGCATTAAACTTCTGAATTGCCTCTACCGTTCCATTGACGATCAGGTCAATCCCCAGTTGGCCCAAAGCGGCTGAAGCTTTTTTGGGGTTGCCGCCATATATGCCCACACTTGCGTCCAGCTTTTGCTTAGACGCAATGATTTCTTTCCGTACTTTGGTAGGGTCAACAGCCAACATCAGAGACGTATCAGCCAGAGCGGCATGCGTTCCAATCTCAGAGGCAGCGGCCCCATTGGCCTTCAGAGCATCAACATATTGGTTTTGACTGATGTCGTAATAGTTACGGTCGTCAAATACAAATGCTGTGCCCTTCCATTCTTTGTTCAAGCTGGCCGCCACTGTCGACAAATCTCCTTGATAGGAGCCGTGATCGCCGATTAAGACAATGATTTGAAAGCCCGCGTGTTTTAAACTGCGTGCGGCGGAGGCGACCAGATCCATAAACACTTTGTCGGAAACCGTAAGGGTACCAGGAAATTTCATATGGGCCTGGGGCGGGGTGATTGACCCTTCTGGTACATAGGCCATCACAGGGGCCACTATCGTATTGCCCAGTTTGGTTGCAATTTGCTCGGCCAGGGCTTTTGCCCTGAAATTATGTTTGCCTAAGGCCATAGCTGGGCCATTTTGTTCAGTGCCGCCTACGGGAATAATGACGGTGCGTGCGCCTGCCGCCACTTCATCGCGCAGCTCTGTCCATGTTTTATCTTCGAGAAAAACGCTGGCTTTGGCCTGCCCCGCACATAGAAGGCCCACTAAAAGCAAAGCGCTCCCGAAACGGGAACGCTGCGAAAACCTAATCAAACTCATAGTCATGGAACGCCCTCTAAAATGGCATAGTTTAGCACGCTCAGATGACAGGGTGCTGACAGCGTTATTTCCACTGCACTTTGACGATCTCATATGACTTGCCGCCGCCGGGGGTGTTCACCTCCACACTGTCGCCCTTCTTTTTGCCAATCAGCGCACGGGCGATGGGTGAGGAAATAGAAATGCGGCCTTTCTTCACGTCGGCTTCAAAATCGCCAACGATCTGGTATTTCACTTCTTCTTCTGAGTCTTCGTCAATCAAGGTGAGCTTGGCCCCAAACATCACCACATCACCCGACAGTTTGCTGGGGTCGATCACTTCAGCGCGCGATAGGCGGTCTTCAAGTTCCTGAACCTTGGTTTCGTTCCAGCCTTGAGCTTCCTTGGCGGCATGATATTCAGCATTTTCCGAAAGATCGCCATGGGCGCGCGCTTCTTCAATCGCTTTGATGATGCGGGGGCGTTCGACCGATTTCATGAACTTCACGTCCTCCAACATAGCGGAGTAGCCTTCTTCGGTCATTGGTACTTTTTCCATGGCTTTTCGTGTGGTCCCTTGAATTCCAAATTGGAGCAAAAAATAACACCCGGCAATTGCATCACTGCAATCGAGGCCGGGCAGGGACATAAGATGCCTCAAAAGGGCTAATATTTCAAGAGTCCTTCCACAGGCTCATTTTTGAATGCGTTGCCCCGCCTGCTGGGCAAGCAGGCGGGGCGTGCGTTGGCTTGAATCACGGGCAATGACTGCCAAGCCAAGCAATGATTTAAGTTAGGGGGTCAGCAATCAGTTGTTGCCACCATCCTTATCGCCTGCGCCTCCATTATCGCCTGCGCCTCCATGATCGCCTGCGCCTCCATGATCGCCTGCGCCTTCTTTATCGCCTGCACCTTCACCAGCACTTTCATTGGCAGATACAT
Source organism: Alphaproteobacteria bacterium (assembly GCA_028868255.1). Lineage (GTDB taxonomy): Bacteria > Pseudomonadota > Alphaproteobacteria > Rhizobiales > Aestuariivirgaceae > Aestuariivirga. The sequence goes on from JAGWUY010000072.1 coordinate 3,671, forward strand.
CGCCGTCTTTGCAGTTTTTGCTGGACATGCACTTCTCGTCGCTTCCTGCGCCTTCATCGGCGCCGGCAACGTTAACGCTATAAGCACTTGCAGGCAGGCTTGTTGCAGCCATTGCTAAGCCGCCGGCAAGGGCAGCGGCAATCATTAGGCTCATTGTGCGATACTTGGTCAATTGTTTCATGTTAAACTCCTCATTGGGTTGTGAAGGCTTTGCAAACTGCCTACGTTCTGAAATTGGCACAAACCTCCTGTGATGAAGCTGAGCAGGCGTCTCAGCGGTTTGTCAGGTAACATGTGATTGGGTGAATGCAGGATGTGCAATCAAGTCTTCAATAACAGCCTTTCACGGCGCCGACTTTTGTTCAGTGCAGTTTTTGCGGCTGCAACTGTGACGCTGGCGGTTTCGGCCTTGGCTGATGGCGGAGATGGTGATGGCGACGAGATACCAGGCCATTCGGAGGCCAATGAGCAAGAATTTGCGCTGAAAAGCGTAGTAGATGGGTCTGCCTTACCCTTGGTTGATGTTTTGACCGAAGTTCAGAAAACGGTTCAAGGGCAATTGCTGGAAGCACGGCTCAAGCGGCGCCAAGGGGTTTTGGTTTATGTGCTTACCGTGTTATCAACCTCAGGCACCTACAGTTTGGTTTTGGTTGATGCCAAGACCAAAAAGATTCTTGAGATCAAGGAAAAGTAATGCGCGTTCTCATTGTTGAAGATGAACCAGATGTGGCGCGCCACATTGCTCGGGTTCTGACGGCCGCTGGTTTTCTGCCTGAAATTTCAGGCGATGGTGAGAGTGCGCAATTTTTAAGTGATACAGAAGATTTTGGTGCTGTAATTCTTGATTTGGGCTTGCCCAGGTTGGATGGATTAAGTGTTTTGCGCTCGTGGCGCGAGGCAGGCAAAACTATGCCGGTGATCGCGCTCACCGCGCGCGGAAGTTGGCGAGACAGGGTGGAAGGCATCAATATTGGGGCTGACGATTATATCAGCAAACCCTTTGAAGCCGAGGAACTGGTGGCACGGTTGCGCGCCGTCTTGCGCCGCAGTGCCGGCCATGCCTCACCTGAAATTATCGTCGGCAATTTGCGGCTGGACACGCGCACCATGCAGGTGACAATTGACGGTGTGCCGGCGAAGCTCTCGCCACTGGAATATCGCGCGGCCAGCTATTTGCTGCATCACCGCGGGCAAATTGTGGGGTTCCGTGAACTTTACGAGCATGTCTACGGGGCAGGTGAGAGCTTTTCCAATACGTTGGAAACGCTCATTGGCCGGGTTCGCAAAAGGCTGGGGCCGAGCTTGATTGAAACCCGAAAAGGGGCGGGCTATTATGTTCCGGATAAGCCTGCGTGAGTCCCCATTCCTTACGCCTTCGCCTGATGTTCGCCGCGGCACTTTCCGCTTTGGTGACTTTGGCACTGATCGGATTTTTGATCGCCAATCTGTTTGAAAGACAAGTCGAAAGCCGTGTGCGTGAGTTTTTATCGCTCCAACTTGATCAATTGGCCGGTCATTTGACAGTCAAAGATGACGGCACGGCTGCCCTTGATGCGGAGTTGTCTGATCCACGCTATATGCGCCCGCTTTCGGGGCTCTATTGGGAAGTGGATGAAGAAGGCAAACCGCCTTTGCGGTCACGTTCATCTTGGGATCAGTCTTTCGATTTTTCAGCCAATGGTCGTGTGGAAAATTTTGCTGTCACGCAGCTTTATGGCCCAAAAGGTGTCGAGTTGGTGGCGATGAGTCGCGCTGTCAGCAAACGCGACAAATCGGACATCAAACATCACTATTTCTTGACGATCGCCCAGGATACGCGTGTGCTGGTGGCTGACCGTGCGCAATTGTTAAAAACATTGGCTATTGCTTTGGGATTTGCATTTTTTGCTATTGTGGCAGCCGCCGCAGCGCAGATCTATTATGGGCTCAAGCCTTTGGAGGCGATGCGCCGCGATATTGAGCGGGTGCGTGGAGGCCTTAGCGATCATGTGGAAACACAAGGCGTGCCATCTGAAGTTCTGCCGCTTGCGGAAGAAATTAATACTACCTTGGGCATTCAACACCGCAATTTGGAACGTGCCCGAAGGCAGGCCGGGGACTTAGCGCATGGATTGAAAACACCAATCGCTGCTTTGGCTGGGCAAGCTGATCTTTTGGCCCGCGCAGGCCTCAGCGAAGAGGCAGAAGCCATTCGCGGTCATTTGCGCACGATGAACCGCCATGTAGAGCGAGAGTTGGCACGAGCGCGGGCGCAGGGCGAAGGGGCCGTGATCGGCACCGGCGTTGTGCCGATTGTTGGAATGAGATCCATTGTGAGCACTTTGCAGAAACTGCCGCGTGAGCCTGCCATCGAATATCGCATTTTGGGGCCTGAGATTGTTTCACTCGCTATGAATGATGAGGACTTTGCGGAAGTAACTGGCAATTTAATCGACAATGCCCGCAAATGGGCCAATCGACAGGTTGTGGCTTCCTTCAAAATCATAAAACAAGTTGGGGTCATTACCATCGAAGATGATGGTCCGGGCATTAGCCCTAACCACCAGTCTGCTGCCTTGGCGCGCGGCGGGCGATTGGATGAGAAGGTGCAAGGCAGCGGCCTTGGCCTTTCGATTGTAGAAGCGGTGCTGGAGAACTATGGCAGCAAACTGGAACTGGGCAGATCTGATTTGGGCGGGTTGAAAGCGGCGTTTAAAATTCCTCTTCGCAAGCGTGTTTTGTAAAGCTGTTCAGAGTTGCGTTTGGTCAAATGCTACTCGCGCTTGGCGGATTGCTGCGTGGTTTTGTTCTGACCAACGTGCCAGCCCCCCCAAGGCGTGTTGCAGCGATAGGCCCAAATCAGTCAACGCATATTCCACTTGTGGCGGCGAAACAGGAATAACGGTGCGCGAAATGAAGCCGTCTCTTTGCAGGTTGCGAAGAGTCTCAGTCAACATACGCTGGGATATATCTTCAATGGAGCGGCGCTGTACACCAAAGCGACGCGGGCCTACGCTCAACTCGCGCACTACCAAGGCGCTCCATTTGTCACCTACGCGGTCGAGCACATCACGCACCGGGCAGGCAGCCGTGAGTTCAGCACGCTGGCGGCGGCGTATATCGGCGCTTGGGGTTATTTGTTCCATTGAGGCCGTTCCCTTCTCGTAACCACTGGCGGCAAACATGCCTTCTTGTAGTCTCCAACTTAATCTATAAATGAGTGTTACTCTCAAATTGAGACCAATTCAAGAAGGGACTTCGCTCATGTTTCTCGTCACTGGTGCTTCTGGCCATTTGGGTCAGGCTGTGATCAACCACCTGATCACCACTTACAAAATTCCAGCCACCTCAATCATCGCTACCACGCGTGACCCTGGCAAGCTGGCTGCTTTAGCGGCCAAAGGTATCAACATTCGCGATGCGAATTTTGACGATGAAGCACATTTGATCAAGGCGTTTGCTGGGGCCTCACGTTTGCTTTTGATCAGCACCAATGCGATGGAACCTGGTGTGCGCCTCAAGCAACACCAGAATGCTGTGAAGGCCGCTGAAAAGGCAGGCGTGGGCCATGTGGTTTACACATCCATGCCCAACCCTGAAACGTCGGCTGTTTTGTTTGCGCCAGATCATGTGGGTACGGAGAAAGCGTTGGCTAGTTCTGGCATTAAGGGTTGGACGGTGCTGCGCAACAATTGGTATTTTGAAAACTTGTTCTTTAGCCTGCCGCAGGCCTTGGCGGCTGGAACCCAATATTCAGCCGCTGGCCAAGGCAAGATCGCGCAAATTGCGCGGGACGATTTGGCGCGTGCTGCCGCTGCCGCGCTGGTTTCAGATTTTGCGGGCAAGCAAACGCTGACGCTTTCGGGCGCGAAGGAATATACCACCGATCAAATCGCGGCTCTCGTTTCCAAGGCTGTGGGCAAGCCGCTGACGGTTGTTCATGTTCCGGTTGAAGGCTTACTTCAAGGCATGTTGGGTGCTGGGCTTCCCGAAGCCTTGGCGCGCATGTTCGCTTCCTTTGATGTGAATACGGCTCAGGGCGGCCTTTCAGGGTCACCTGCCGCCTTCAAAACCCTCACCGGAGTTGAGCCACAAAGCTTTGAGGCTTGGCTGAGCAAAAATGCCGGGGCCTTCACCGCCTCTGGAGCGCACTGAAAAAAAAGCGCCAAAAAAATGGGGTCTTTATTTTTGCGAAAACGCTTCTAACATTCGCGCTTGGGGGTGAAAGCAAAAGGGAAGCGTGAAATGAAACAGTGCAAGGTGATCAAAGGTGGAGAAGCGTTCCACGGCAAGCAGGGCTTGGATTATTTTGCGGGGGTTTCGGCGCAATCTTCTAACAGCGAAGGAATTTGTATGCACATGCTGGTGATGCCGCCCGGCGCAAAAGCCAAGCCGCATTATCATGAAAAGCACGAGACGGCAATTTATATGCTGGAAGGCGTGACCGAGTTTCACCACGGCCCCAATCTGGAATTCACATCTCGCGTCGAGCAGGGCGATTATGTTTACATTCCTGCTGGTATTCCGCATCAACCCTATAATCCCACCGAGAAGCCCGCCAAAGCATTGATCGCTCGCACAGACCCCAATGAGCAAGAGAGTGTAATTTTGATTTGAAAGACCAGGCTAATCCTCATTCGGTGCCGCAATTTGATGGGATGCTATTGCAGACCGGACTAAAAATGGACGTTCCCCGCATGAAAACACTGTGCTAGCTCTAATAAAAAGTTAGGGTGGTAGGCAATGTTACAAATTCGGCAATACAGTTCACGGGCATCAGTTGCCCTGGCATTGGGCCTGATGGCCTTGTGGGCGCCAAATGGATGGGCAAAGGCTGCAACAACTGACGCACGCCCATGGGATGGTTGTTCTGTTGGCTTGGGTGGCGGCTATACTTTTGCTGACCACAACATCAAGGATACGTTTTCTGATAGTCTTGGTAGCAGTGTTCTGAGCCTTAAGTTTGACGGCATTGGCTTGAAAACCGCCATGGCTGAAATTCAGGTTGGTTGTGACAAGCAATTTTCTGAGCATTATCTTGCAGGCGTTGAAGCCGACTATGTTGGTGCTGGGTTTAGCGTTTTGGCGCGTGCGGGGCGGATTGTTGATGACGCAACCTTGCTCTATGTTATCGGCGGTTGGACTCGCACTGACTTTTCTGGAAGCCTTGGGTTTGCCGGTCTTGGCGCATCCGTCAATGTAGCCGCAGATGGGCTTAGCTTTGGTGGCGGTGCAGAAACCGCATTGGCGGAACATGTCACCGCGAAACTCGAATACCGTACAACAAATTATGGCGTGACTACACTCTTCAACAACCCTGGCGAGACAATGACCGGCGAATCGGTGGCACATTCCATTCGCGCCATTATTTCTTATCGTTTTGGGGATGTAAAACCCTATGCTGGCAGCTTTGACGGCGTAAACTGGACTGACTTTCATGTTGGTGTTGGTGTTGGCGCTGGCATTGCCAATTACACTGGCGCAACGGCTGATATTGGGCTTTCGGGCGATGCCTCCAGTGTAGGCGGCAAGGGGTTCTTGGGAACAGTTGAAGGCGGCTATGACGTTCAAATCGGGCCACGATTTATCGTGGGCGCTATCGGCGATTACACCAAATCCGATATTGCATCGTCGCTGTCTTTAGACATTACAAATTTCATGGGCTTTAGCGGAAAAATTGAAGACAAAACGGCAATGACTGAAAGCTTCAGCATTCTGGGCCGCGCAGGAGTTCTTTCCAGTCCTAATGTGCTTTGGTATGGTTTAGGCGGCTGGACGCGCAGCACTTTTGCATCGGCTTTGACGCTTTCGGGTGATCTTGCAGGGCTTTTACCAGATCAAAGTTCTAGCCAAACAGTGGATGGATTGACTCTGGGCCTTGGTGTTGAAACCATGTTGAGTCAAAATATTTCATGGAAAACAGAGTACCGCTACACCCGCTATAATCAGCAGGATGTTTTTAGCGGTTTGTTCGCGGCCAATGCCGATGTTATGACTGCACGGTCTGTTCTATCATATCGGTTTTGACGTAAATTGTGACTCTTGGTGCTGTTGATTTATCCATGGCGCAGCTTCAGCACCACAATCACCGCCACCAATGCCCCTGAAAATCCATTGGCGATGACCACAGGCAGGGCGTGCATGGCGATACCATAGACCAGCCACAGGGTGATGCAGCCGAGCAGCAGAAGCTGTGACCACAGCGAGATGTCCGCGGTGTTGCGGGTGCGGATGGTTTTTATCACTTGTGGCAACCAGCACAATGTGCCCA
>JAGWUY010000073.1 GCA_028868255.1 Alphaproteobacteria bacterium
ATAGACCCACCCCAGTCTGCCCAAAATTAAAGCTTTCGGTGCCGCCTGCAATGCAATGTTTCGCATCTGCCGACCAACGCTTTTCATGTGATAAATTTGGCCTTGGCGGATAGATCGGGCGTGCAGTTTATTTGTTCGTGCTATCCTTTCGACTGAAAAATCTTCGCAGGCTTTCGAAAAATTTTCAGCCTCAGATAACAGGTTCTGCAAAACAGCCGCATCCTCCAGCGCCATCGCTGCCCCTTGGGCGAGATAAGGCAGGGTGGCATGGGCGGCATCGCCAATGAGCGAGATATTGCCCTGGTTCCAAGTATTAAGTCCCGTCATATATGCCGATGGCCATGATGTGGGAGTAGGGGCCAACGCCAAGACATCACGCAAACTTTGGTGAGCCTTGGCATAAAAACTTGATGGTGCATCACCAGTTGTAATAGCAACAAGATTGAGCCGCGCCGGATTTCCAACTGGATAATGCACCACATGCCCACCGGGGAAAAGCCAGAGATTGACGCACTCAAAATCAATCGCGCCAGAGACATTCGGCATCGGAATCAGGCTGCGGAAAAAGACATCTCTGGGCTTAATTGCCTGCGCATTTGGAAACAATTGCCCCCGCAACTTGGACCACACACCATCAGCCGCCAGCAAACCGTCGAATCCATCATGGTCCAGGCTGGTTGTTTCTACCCCCATCACAATTTCGATGTTCGGTCTGGCGCGTACGGTCCGCAGTAGGCCATGCAACAGGTCGGCGCGGTAGGCCGTGCGGTAAGGCATGCCATAGCGGGCGCGAAACTCTTCCCCTAATGGCAGGCGTTTCAACAGCTTTCCGGTTTCGCCATCGCGCATCAAGATGGCAGGCGGAGCAACTGTCAAAGGCTCTACTTCCTCCCAAGCCCCCAGATATTGTAAGGCGCGCGCCGCATTTGGGCCAATTTGCAAACCCGCGCCTAAAGCCTCAAACTTTTGAGCGCGTTCAAAAACCACAGCTTGTCCGCCCGCATTGGCCACCGCAAGGGCAGAGGCGAGGCCCGCAATGCCACCACCCGCGATCTTGATCCTAAATGTACTCATTGTTTCATCATGCCACAGAATTTCATAGTGTTCATGTGACCGATTGATGCTTGCAGGCTGCGGCCCAAAGCCTTAGTAGAACGCGCATATTCAGGAGATTTTCATGGGCTTTATTTCAGACTCGCTGGGCCGCATCAATGCATCCCCCACCATTGCCATCACCAACAAGGCACAAGCCATGCAGGCCGAAGGCCTGAATGTGATTGGACTTGCTGCAGGTGAGCCTGATTTTGAAACGCCTGACAACATCAAACAGGCGGCCATTGCCGCGATCCACGCTGGCAAGACACGCTACACCGCTGTTGATGGTATCATCGAACTGAAAAAGGCCATTGTCGCCAAGTTCAAGCGCGAGAATGACCTCGACTATAAAACCTCGCAAGTGTCAGTTGGCACAGGTGGCAAGCAAGTGTTGTTCAATGCGTTGATGGCCACCGTGAACCCCGGTGATGAAGTGATTGTGCCTGCGCCTTATTGGGTGAGCTATCCTGATATTGTGATGCTGGCGGGTGGTAAGCCGGTGATCGTGCAAGGCGACCCTGCCAAGGGTTTCAAGCTTCAGCCCGCAGCTCTGGAAAAGGCGATTACCTCCAAGACCAAATGGCTCATCCTGAACTCACCTTCCAACCCTTCGGGTGCAGCCTACTCTGCGGTCGAAATGAAGGCGCTGACCGATGTGTTGGTGAATCATCCACATGTGTGGGTGCTCACCGACGATATGTATGAGCATCTGGTTTATGATGATTTCGTGTTTGTGACCCCAGCGCAAGTCGAACCTTCGCTTTATGACCGCACCCTCACCATGAATGGTGTTTCCAAATCCTATTGCATGACGGGTTGGCGCATTGGTTATGCGGCAGGACCTGAGGTTTTGATCAAGGCCATGGCCAAACTTCAGTCGCAATCCACGTCAAACCCATCGAGCATTGCGCAATGGGCAGCGGTGGAAGCCTTGAATGGCCCGCAAGATTTCATCGCCAAGCACAACACCATTTTTAAAGAGCGGCGCGACCTTGTGGTGTCGATGCTCAATCAGGCCAAAGGCCTCACCTGCCAAACCCCGGAAGGGGCTTTTTATGTTTATCCCTCTTGTGCGGGGGCGATCGGCAAAACGGCACCATCAGGAAATGTCATATCTTCGGATGAGGAATTTGTGACCGAACTTCTGGCTGCAGAAGGTGTGGCGGCGGTGCATGGTGCCGCATTCGGCACGTCGCCCTATTTCCGAATCTCCTATGCTACAGCCACAAAGACACTAGAAGATGCCTGCACGCGCATTCAGCGTTTCTGCGGCAATTTGAAATAAGGAAAACACCTCATGTACGCACAATCTGTTCCGTTCCTGATCAAAAATCTGGAAGCTACCATCAAGTTTATGAAGAAGGCCGAAGCCGCCATTGAGGCGCATAAGATGGACAAAAGCGTGGTTCTGAACCTGCGCATTTTCCCGGATATGTTGCCCTTGCTGCGCCAGATCACATTGGTCTCCGATTTCGCAAAGGGTGCGGGTGCGCGCCTTGGTGGGGTTGCCATTCCAAGTTTTGCCGATGAGGAAAAGACCTTTGAAGAGCTTTATGCCCGCTTGAGCAAGACGGTTGAATTTCTCAAGAGCATTGATCCCAAAGGCTTTGAAGGTGCTGAATCTCGCCACGTTACCTTGAAACAGGGCGGGAAGGATGTGAGCATGTCAGGCCAAGATTATTTCAGCGGTTATGCTTTGCCAAATCTGTTTTTCCACATGACCACGGCCTATAATATTTTGCGTGGTATTGGTGTTGAACTCGGCAAGGCCGATTTCATGGGGCGCTGAGCCCCTTCGTGACTTACGATCTATTCATTGCTTTGGTGGTGTTTGCAGCGATTGCTGCATTCACCCCGGGGCCGAACAACACCATGTTGATGGCCAGCGGAATCAATTTTGGTTTCCGCAGCACCTTGCCGTTGATCTTTGGCGTGATGATCGGCTTTCCTTTTATGATCGCCTGCATCGGCTTGGGCCTCGGCAAGGTTTTTGAGTTTTATCCCATCATCTATACAGTGATGAAGTATGTGGGTGCGGCTTACATGCTGTGGCTGGCGTGGAAAATCGCCACCGCAAGACCCAGTGGTGAAAATGGTGCGGCTGTCGGCGAACCCATTACGTTTTTTCAGGCTTGTGCCCTGCAATGGGTGAACCCCAAGGGCTGGGTCATGGCCGTGACCAGCCTGTCAGCCTATACAGTGGCCGCGAGCTATTATTCCTGTGTTGCTATTGTCGTCGCCGTGGCAGCCGTGATGGGCATCGGCAGTGCCACAACTTGGGCCATGTTTGGCGTGGGGTTGAAACACATCCTGCACGATCCACGCTATTTCCGTCTGATCAATCTGGTGCTGGGCCTGTCACTGGCCGCATCGCTGATTCCGATGCTGTGGCATTGAAAACTATAGCACTGAGCAGTCAAATCAAACCGACGTCATCAAAGCCCGTCATTCCATGCAAGGCGTAGCGCAGCGCAGCGCAGCCGCGACATGGAACCCAGCTTTGCAAGCATATAGACAGCTGGGTTCCAGATAAATGCTATGCTTGCGCTCCGCATTTTCTGGAATGACGACTTACAACCGGTTCTAAACGTTGTCGCCACCCGATAATCTAAAAACTCCACTCCTTCGCCTTGCCGACGATGAAATCCCTAAACGCGGTCACGCGTTTGGTGTCTTTCAGCTCTTCGGGATAGACGAAATAGGTGTCGAATTGCGGGGCTTCCAAAGGCAGGTCGATCTGCACCAGGTTCTTGCCATCAGCGGGCACGATATAATCCTGCAATGAGCCAATGCCAGCGCCTTCCTGCACAGCGCGGCGCAGGCCGTAAGTGTTGTTGACCTTGAGAGCCACATTGCGCGGCTGGCCTTCGGGGCGGCCCACAGTGGCCAGCCAGTTTAGATTTGTGAGATAGCCTTCCGTGGTGCCGAAGGTCACGATGCGGTGCTTATCCAAATCTTCAACTGATTTGGGGATGCCGTGCTTCTTGATGTATTCCGGCGAGGCATAGACATGGTGATGAACGGTAAAAAGTTTGCGCTGAATGAGATCAGGTTGCGTTGGGCGGCGCAAGCGGATCGCCACATCAGCCTCACGCATCGAAAGATCAAGCTCTTCATCATCCAAATTCAGCGTCACGGTGATGTCGGGGTAAAGCTCCATGAATTCCTTGATGCGCGGTGTCAGCCACACGGAGCCTAAGCCCACCGTGGTGGTGATGCGCAAATCGCCGGATGGTTTTTCTTTTGAATCCATCAGGCGGGTTTTGGTGGCTTCCAGCTTGGTGAACACTTCATGCGCGGCGCGGTGCAGCACTTCGCCTTGTTCGGTCAAAATCAGCCCGCGCGCATGGCGGTGGAACAGGGGCACTTTCAGGTCTTCTTCCAGTGCGGAAATCTGGCGGCTGACGGCGGATTGTGACAGCAGCAACTCATGGCCAGCATGGGTGAAGCTGCCTGCTTCCGCCACGGCATGAAATATCCTCAGCTTGTCCCAATCCATGGTGTCACTCCGCTGCGAGTTTGTGCTCGCTCACGCTATGAAGAAATTTTTCAGCTTCAAGGGCGGCCATGCAGCCCATGCCCGCAGCCGTCACCGCTTGGCGATAAATATCATCGGTCACATCGCCCGCCGCGAACACGCCGGGAATGGCGGTCACCGTGCTCCAGCTTTCGGTGATCAAGTAGCCGCCATTCTTGAACGGCAATTGGCCTTCAAACAATTCGGTTGCTGGCTTGTGGCCGATGGCCACGAAAATCCCGTCCACAGGCAAATCTGTTGTGGCCCCAGTTTTTAAATTGCGAATGCGCGCGGTGGTCACACTCAGGAAGGGGTCAGTATCACCTATCACATCGGCCAATTCCGAATCCCAGATCACCTTGATCTTGGGGTTGGCGAACAGGCGGTCTTGCATAATGCGTTCGGCGCGGAATTCACCCCGGCGATGCACGATTGTGACTTCGGATGCAAATTTGGTGAGGAACAAGGCTTCTTCCACAGCGGTGTTGCCGCCGCCAATCACCATCACCTTTTTCTGGCGATAGAGAAAGCCGTCACAGGTGGCGCAGGCCGAAACACCAAAGCCTTGGAATTTCTTTTCGGACGGAAGGCCCAACCAGCGGGCTTGCGCGCCGGTGGCGATGATCAAGGCATCGCAAGTGTAAAGCGTGCCAGAGTCCCCCACCAATTCAATCGGGCGGGCGGCCAGTTTCACCGAGGTGATGATGTCATGTTCCACCACGGTGCCCATGTGCTCGGCCTGGGCCTTCATTTCATCCATTAGCGCGGGGCCTTGAATGCCCTTGGCAAAGCCGGGGTAATTTTCAACATCGGTGGTGATGGTCAATTGGCCACCGGGCTGCAGGCCCTGAATGACCAGCGGCTGCAACATGGCGCGGGCGGCATAAATGGCAGCAGTATAACCGGCAGGGCCGGAGCCAAGCACGATCAGCTTGGCATGACGGGAAGGCATGGCAGACTCCGAGTATGAGCTATGAAAATTCAACATAGCTCATATGGGGCGCATGACAAGGGGGGTGTGAGGGGTATCAAAGAGGAGATCGTTCGCTGCCAGAGTAACGAAAATTGCTAAAACCTGTGCTTGGGTCTGGTCATTCCACGTTTTCAAGTGATGTTGTCCGCGAGGCGTTGCGCCTGATGGAAAAGCAGGAAGAGGAAAAGCCCGCTTGGCTGCGTCAGGATTTCAAGGATGGCATTGAAAGTGGTGATGCAGGCCCGCTTGATTTGGAGGCCCTGACAGCCTAAGGCCGAAACTCTGGTCTCAGGTGATCCAACGTTTGGGAGCGGAGCACTAACCACTGCAGCGAACTCAAAGCAGGATAGACGTTTGGGGCAAGGTCAGGAGAGACCCACATGATAGAAGCCGTTGAAGCCAAAGACTTGATCGAAGAAGCAATCGAACGGGTTGAGGAAAAAAATGACGAGATAGAAAAAGCAGAAAGGCTTAAGGAACGCAGCTTTAGAGAGAGAGTTTCTCTCATGGTGGGTGGCTTTGCTGTTGCGCTTGCTGTCATCCATATGGCCGCAGCAGGCGCACAACGCGAAAGTGTTTTGAAGCAAATTGAAGCATCCGATAGTTTTGCATATATGCAAGCCAAAATCGTCCGTGAAACTGTTTTAAAAACTGCCGCGGCGTCAAGCGGTGCGACAGACGCCGACAAAAAGTCTTGGATTGAAGAGGCAATTCGCCTTCGCGCACCTAGCAATTCCGGTCATGGAATTGGTCAACTTCAGGAGCAAGGAACCAAACAACACGAAGAGGGTCTCAGAGCCGCTAAGATCGGTGAAGCCTACGAATTGGGTGAAACCGGATTGCAGTTGGCGATTGTTCTGCTGTCAATTGCGTTGATTACGCGGTCTTTATGGATCGCTGGGGCTGCATCTGGTTTCGCAATTGCCAGTATTGCATTGGCCGCAGCAACGCATTTTGGACTGTCGGTATTTTAAGGGAGTTAAGATGGGCTATCTACCTCAAGCTTTCGTTCGGTCGCGGTTTTTACCCATCCGTTATGTCCGTGCAAGGCCTAGATTGTTCTTGAGCATTTTCCTTGGGTTCGTCGCATACATATTTCTACCTGAGACCGGCAGGCTGGTGACACGTCTTCTCATTTCGTGGAACATTGCAACATTGTTCTTTCTATTTTCCATCGGCTTGATGATGGTTCGCTCAAGCCCCGAAACTATTAGACGTAACGCAGTTCTGCACGATGAAGGGCAATATACTATACTCGTCCTTTCGAGCTTGGCGGCGATTGCCAGTTTGTTTGCCATTATTGTCCAGCTTGGTTTGGTAAAAGAATCAATCGGCCTTTTTAAAACCTTGCATGTCGGATTGGCCTTCGTAACCATTTTGACAGCATGGGCTTTTATCCATGTTATGTTCGCACTGCATTATGCACATGAATACTTTGAAGAATGGCGGACCAATAAAAGCGCCGAACCGCAACTGCGGGGTGGATTAGATTTTATTGGCGATACAGGATATCCGAACTATATCGATTTTGCATATTTTGCGTTCACGATTGGAGTTGCCAACGCAACCGCCGACATCAACATCACATCACAAAAAATGCGACGTATCGCACTGGTTCACTCAATTCTATCGTTCTTTTTCAATATGGCACTTTTGGGACTGACGATTAACATTGCTGCCAGTTTGATTTAGCAATAATCAAAAAAATGACCGCAGTAGCGTCACCTCAGAATTATAGGATTGCTTTGGAGATTACGGTGATAGCGTAATCTTTTTCCATCGCATTATGAGCATCAATTTTTCTATCCCATCCAACGTCACTGTCGTGGGCTTGCACAGCTCTTGTTGGGCGGAATGGTGGAGTGTAGCGGGAGATAGCAAGTTCACCGTACGCTGTCAAGTATAAAATCCTATTTCGTGAAAATAGTTCAAAAATCTCCCGTCTGGAATCACGAAATTTTATTGCTATAAGCTCACCCCATGAACAGTGCTGATGATCTTGATACCATTGATTGGAAAATCCTGAAGGAGCTGCAAAGGGCCGGGCGCATCACCAATGTGGAGCTGTCTGACCGGGTGGGGCTTTCGCCGCCGCCCACTTTGCGCCGGGTGCAAGCGCTGGAAAAACATGGCTTCATTACCGGCTACCGCGCTCAGCTGGACGGCGCCAAGCTGGGCTATGGCGTGCAGATGATGGTTCTGGTTGGCCTGAAAAGCCAGGCCGATGATGAGATGCGCGGGTTTGAGCGCCGTGTGGCGGGCTGGCCGATTGTGCGCGAATGTTATGCCGTGTCTGGCGTTGCCGATTATATGCTCAAATGTGTGGCGCGGGATTTGCAGTCGATCCAAAGCTTCGTGATGGGTGCCCTGTCTAAAGCGCCCAATGTGGAAAGTGTGAAAACGTCGCTTGTGCTGCATGTGGCCAAGAATGATCCTGAGGTGCCGCTGCCATGAGGTTTGCAGCGTCCGAAAATCACTGGGCCTCACTCACAGCCTCGGCGGCAACAGCTGTGCTGGTGGGTTTTGCGTCCACCATTTTGATCATCATGCAGGCCGCACAAAATGTGGGGGCCAGCCCGGCGCAGCAGGCCTCCTGGGCAGCAGTGCTGTGTTATGGCATGGCGGCCACGACGGCAATTTTATGTTGGCGCACGCGCATGCCGATCATCACGGCGTGGTCCACGCCGGGTGCGGTGCTCATTGCCAGCAGTGCAGCAGGGGTGGATTATCCCACAGCGCTTGGGGCCTTTGTAGTGGCCGGGATTTTGATGGTGATCACAGGCCTTGTGAAGCCGCTTGAACGCGCCATTGAGAAAATGCCAGGTTCGATAGCGGCTGCCATGTTGGCGGGCGTGCTGGTGTCCTATGTTTTGAAAGTGCCGGGGGCAGCGCTGGCTTCGCCAGCATTGGTATTGCCATTGGTCACCGCGTTTTTTGCCATGCGGCTTTTGAAACCGCTTTATGCTGTGCCCGTGGTCTTGCTTTTGGGGCTTGGGCTTGGTGTTGCCAGTGGGGGAATGACGCAAAGCTGTTGCACCATCGGCTTCACCAAACTCACATTTGACGTGCCGCAATTTCATCTCGCAGCGATTTTGGGTTTGGGTGTTCCGCTTTATCTGGTCACGATGGCGTCGCAGAACCTGCCCGGTTTTGCCGTGCTCAAAGCCGCACACTATCAGCCGCCCGTTTCGCTCAGCCTGATTACCACGGGGCTGGCATCGGTTGTCATGGCTCCCTTTGGTGGCCATGCGGTTAATCTGGCGGCGATCACCGCCTCGCTGGTCACCGGGCCGGATGCGCATCCTGACCCCGCACAACGCTGGAAAGTGGTTTACCCCTATGTGGTGCTTTATGGTTTAGTGGGGTTGGCGGCGGCCAGCTTTGTACAAATTCTGGGTGCATTGCCGCATGATCTGGTGGTGGCCATAGCAGGGCTGGCGCTGTTTGGGCCGCTGCTGGGTGGCATGAGCGCCATGTTGAAAGGGCCCTCAGACCTTGATGCTGCATTGGTGACATTTCTGGTCACGGCTTCTGGCCTCACCATACACGGGGTAGGGGCCGCGTTCTGGGGGCTGTCTGCGGGTCTAGTGTTATCGGGCATCAAGCGTGTGATGACAAAAAGATGAAATCGAGCGAAGTCGAAATTCTGGTCGTGCCTGGTTATGAAGGTTCAGGCCCAGAGCATTGGCAAACCAAGCTGGCGCAAAAGCTTTCATCAGCGCGCGTCATTGTGCAGATGGATTGGAGCTATGGCAATCTGGCCCGCGCGGTGCAGCATGTGGTTGACGAAGTGAATGCTTCCGCAAAGCCGGTGGTGTTCGTGGCGCATTCTGCTGGCTGCCCGCTTGTTGCGCACAGCGTTCATGCGTTGCGCGAAAAAGGCTTGCTTGGGAAAATTGCCGGAGCATATCTGGTTTGCCCACCAAGTGCAGAAGCCATGCGCCCGCTCAATGGCATTGATCCAGACTTTGTAAATTTTCCGCGGGTCGCCTTGCCTTTTCCTTCGCTCATCGTGGGCAGCAGCACAGATCCGTTTTCAACGGTGGAAGTAACGGCAGCCTTGGTGAAAGATTGGGGTAGTGATTTTTCAGATGCGGGGCCGATGGGGCATATTAATTCCGACTCCGGCCATGGGCCATGGCCCGAAGGTATCATGCGCTTTGCCGGATTTTTGTCGAAGCTGAAAATGCCAAGCGCTTAGTCCTGCGCCTCTTTGAACAGGCGGTCGAATTCGGCCATGTATTTGCGCGCCATGTCTGGGTTGTTCCAGACCACAATGGCGTTTTCAGCATT
>JAGWUY010000346.1 GCA_028868255.1 Alphaproteobacteria bacterium
CATACCAAGCGTCTGCGCCATGTTCACAGAATGAATCATAAATGCGTTGGTTCACTTTGTTATCGTTCAGGATTTCGCCCGTTTTCTTGTTCACGAAAACAGCGATGGGCACGCCCCAGGCGCGCTGGCGCGAGATCACCCAATCCGGGCGGCTTTCGATCATGCCGCGCAGGCGGTTTTGGCCGGCGGGGGGGAAGAACTGGGTTTGCGCAATGGCGGCCAATGCCTTTTCCCGCAATTTGCCTGAGTCCATTGAAATGAACCATTGTGGCGTGTTGCGGAAAATGATGGGTTTTTTGGAGCGCCAGCTGTGGGGATAGCTGATGGTTTTCTTGGCATGGGCCAGCAACATGCCAGCCTGCGTCAAGGCCTCGATCACGCGGGCATTGGCATCTTTCCATTTGCCATATTGGTCGATGACGCGTGCACCTTCAAAGCCCGGTGCATCCTTGGTGTAAAAGCCGTTCTCATCGACGGGGGTGGGCACGTCGGTGACAAAACCCTTTTGCCTCAATATGGCTTGGTTTGCTGTCCAAATATTGTAGTCGTCCGCCCCATGACTTGGAGCCGTATGTACGAAGCCTGTGCCTGCATCATCGGTGACGTGATCTCCATCAAGAAGTGGAACTTCAAATGGATATCCCAAATCCTTCAGAGGATGCTCAATTCCTTTCAATTCGCTCGGTTCAACTCTGCCAAGAAATTTGTACTCTTCGACTTTTGCTACGCCGAATACTTCTTTCGCAAGTTTCTCAGCTAGGACAAATTGTTCACCTGTTTTCGCCAACGAACCTTCAGAGACTCTTACGACTTCGTAAAGGCCATAATTTATTTTTGAAGAAAAACTTATCGCCCTGTTACCCGGAATTGTCCAAGGCGTAGTTGTCCAAATCAATACAAAGGCACCAGGAGCATCATAGGCACGGCTAGTTGTTCCAGAGTTTGAGTGCCTCGTGATTTTAAACTTCACGAAAATCGTATCAACCGAAATATCTTCATATTCGATTTCAGCTTCGGCTAGCGAGGTGCGTTCCACCACGCTCCACATCACAGGCTTTGATCCGCGATACAATTGCCCATCGCCTGCAAACTTCAACAACTCACGCGCGATGATGGCTTCGGCTTTGTAGTTCATGGTGAGATAGGGATTATCCCAATCCCCTTCCACGCCCAAGCGCTTGAATTCTTCGCGCTGGATGTTCACCCAATTGGTGGCGAAGTCGCGGCATTCTTTGCGGAATTCATTGATCGGCACCGCATCCTTGTTCTGGCCCTTGGCGCGGTATTGCTCTTCGATTTTCCATTCGATGGGCAGGCCGTGGCAATCCCAGCCGGGAACATAGTTCGAATCCTTGCCGCTCATCTGGGCCGAGCGCACCACCAGGTCCTTCAGCACCTTGTTCAAGGCATGGCCGATGTGGATGTTGCCATTGGCATAGGGCGGGCCATCATGAAGCACGAATTTCTCGCGGCCCTTGGCGTCTTCGCGCAGGCGCTTGAACAGGTTCATCTCCGCCCAGCGCTTGAGAATCTCAGGCTCCTTCTGTGGCAGGCCCGCCTTCATGGGGAAGTCGGTCTTGGGCAGGAAGACGGTTTCGCGGTAGCGGTCGGTTTTCTTGGGGGCTTCGGCGTTCATGAGCGGCCTCATATCAGAGCCGCAAACCGTGGGGAAGCCTTGGCTTTTCAGGGCGCTGGCCAGAAAGGCAAAGGGCGGCGCCATTTCTGGCGGCCGCCCTGACGGGGTGCAATGTCCCAGTTCATAACAAGAGGTTAAACTCTTGTTAAGAAAATTCTGGCGTTCAGCCTTCCTTGTCGAAGCCCTCATGCGCGGCGGCGGCCAGGGCCAGCATGTCGGCCCGGTCCTGCTCACCGGCGAGGGCATAAACCATATCCTTTTCAACCCAATAGCAGGA
>JAGWUY010000074.1 GCA_028868255.1 Alphaproteobacteria bacterium
AAAGTACGAGAAGCCATTGCCCATCAGCATAGCCGGGGCCGAAAAAACTAAGGAAAAAGCGGCCTAGTAGAATGGCACCCAATAGCGCGGCAACTACTGTGACTATGGTCATAAGGTTCATGCGCATCAATATGCCGTTGGCTGTTTTGGAGTCGTGAACTGTGATGGCGTGGGTGAGATCACTGAGCACGAACTGCTGTGAGGCCTGTATCACAAAACCAGCCAAGCCCGCCAAGCGAATGGTTAGACCCAACACCGCTACATCTTCATGCGGCAACATCAAACCGCCGATCAATGTGACAACATCAGCGAACAAGGTGGTGACGGCGGCAACAATGGTCAAGGCCAAGAGCTTGCCACGCAGTGCCGTTGTAAGGCGTGGCCGCGCCTTGAACCAATCACTCAGCTTTAGGCCATCCCGGCGCATGAACCAAGCCCACACTACCGACACGAGCGTGTTTGATGCAATGAACACCCACAGCACATGGAGCAACGATAGTTTAAATCCTAAGGCAAAGGCGCCCGCCACATAGAGAAAAAACAGGCCGGGTCGAAAGAAAAAGTCAGGTAGAAATGCCAAACCATAACGCCGCAAAGTATTTGCGAGCGAACCATTATAACGCATCAAGGCTGATGGAACTGCGGACAGGCATCCAAAGATCAACGCAATGCGCAAGCCCGGATCAATCGGTGCAAAAATTACGATCAATGCCACCGATGCAGAAAGGAGCAAACTTACGGCCGCGAAGTCTCGCAGAAACGCCCCATGAAAAGCCTCGACCATTCGGTGCAGGCCCAAGGCCTGAAAGCGCGGCAACTGCGTGAGTGACAATGACGGATAACCCGCTGAGGCGACCAAACTGAAGATCGCAGCCATTGACATGGCCAGAAAAATAACACCTACATCCGCAGCTGGAAAATTGCGCGTAAGCAAGAGCTGCGTGATCAATGAAATTCCTGCCCCAACCAGACGCGAACCAACACTGCCCAAAGCAAGCTGGATCATTTTTGTCAGCGTCATGTGCAGATCAGATCAACGAACTGCGGGATCAAGTAGTTTTCGCGCATCCGTCAAATCTCGCAACGCAGCCTTCAAAGCATCAGATTGTGTTGGGGAGAGCTTGTGGATGATTTTTGGAGCTTCATCAACAGGGCGTGTGACGAGAGGCTTGCCTGTGCGTGGAGCCACGCGCGCAGTGCCGGGAGGCGGGGCGCCTTCGCGCGCTGCATCACCCTTGCGGGGCATCACTTCTCCACGGCCAATGCCCACCACATAGGGTGCGCCCTCTTCCTTCAAAATGCGTTGCACACCTCTGATGGTGTAGCCCTGCGAATAAAGCAGCGAATGAATGCCGCGCAGCAGTTCAATGTCAGCTGGGCGGTAATAGCGGCGGCCACCAGCGCGCTTCATCGGCTTGATTTGCGTGAACTTCGTTTCCCAAAAGCGCAGCACGTGTTGCGGAACTTTCAGTTCCTCGGCAGCTTCACTGATTGTCCGAAATGCATCTGGTGATTTATCCAAGCTCAAGCCCTCGTCCCCCCTGTTTGACCTTTAATCAATTTCACCAGGTTCCTCGCCGTTGATGACGTTCTTCATAATTTGACTGGGTCTGAACACCAAAACGCGGCGCGGTGTAATAGGCACTTCCTCACCGGTTTTTGGATTGCGGCCAATGCGCTCGCGCTTGCTGCGCACCATGAAGGTTCCGAATGATGAAAGTTTGACCGAATGACCTGCCACCAATGAATCTGAGACAAGATCAAGAACCGTGTTGACCATATCTGCCGATTCGGTGCGCGACAGACCAATGTCACGGTGAACCACTTCGGTGAGATCGGCGCGTGTCAGCGTCTTACTGCTCATATTTTCACCTGTTCAATTTAACTTGTTGTAACTCTCATTCGAATATCGGTCAAGTTTAAATTTGTATCTTCTCAATAGCTTATGCGCATCTCTTAATATCGCGCCAGCGCAGCCCCCCAAGTGAAACCGCCGCCCATGGCTTCCATTAAAACCATTTGACCGCGCTCGATGCGGCCGTCTTTTACTGCCACGTCAAACGCCAGAGGTATAGAAGCCGCTGACGTATTGCCATGATACGCGACTGTCATCACAAAGCGGCTTTCGTCAACGCCTAGTTTTTTAGCAACACCTTCGAGAATACGGCGGTTCGCCTGATGGGGAACAAACCATTGAATATCGTTGGCGGTTGTGCCGGCCCGACGCATAACATCATCCATCACAGTGGCAATGTTGTTAACCGCGTGCTTGAAAACCTCGCGGCCCTCCATGCGGAGGTAGCCCACGGTTTTTGTGGTTGATGGCCCACCATCAACATAAAGTTTGTCTGCATAGCGCCCATCAGCACGAATTTTTGAAGCGAGCAGACCTTGATCAGAATTAGCGCCTTCGCCCTCTTCGGCCGTCAGCACAAATGCTCCAGCGCCATCGCCGAACAACACGCAAGTTGTCCGGTCATTCCAATCAAGAATGCGCGAAAATGTTTCGGCGCCAATCACTAACGCTGCTTTGGCTTGGCCGGCCTTGATTAAGGAATCAGCCGTTGTCAGCGCATAGACAAAACCTGTGCACACGGCCTGAATATCAAATGCAGCTCCATGTTGGATCCCCAGATCAGCCTGCACCATGGTGGCTGTTGCGGGAAATGTGTTGTCCGGTGTTGACGTAGCCACGATCACCATATCAATGTCATTGGGCCTCATGCCGGCATGGTCAAGCGCCTTGCGGCTGGCCATTACTGCCAAGCTGCGCGTGGTTTCACCTTCCCCTGCAATGTGGCGCGCGCGAATGCCTGTGCGTTCGGTGATCCATTCATCGCTAGTATCAACAATCTTGCTAATGTCGGCGTTGGTCATCACCCGTTCGGGCAAAGCTGAGCCAACACCCTTAATCACACTTCTGATCATTCACTCACTCCGCCGCTTGCGGCTGTTGCTGGGTGAGGACGCTATGGACCTCTGCCACATCAGCCGCAATTTTGGCGACCAAACCGTTTTTCACCATATCCACTGCCACATCAATGGCCGTAGCAAATCCCAACGCATCTGTACTGCCATGGCTTTTGACCACCACGCCATTTAGGCCCAGAAACACGCCACCATTGTGCTTGCGGGGGTCAAGCCGTTCCCGCAATGCGTCGAAAGCGCCGTTTGCAAGCCATGCGCCAAATTTGGTTATAAGCGTTGCGCGCAAGGCATCACGCAAAAAATGGGTGATTTGTTTGGCGGTGCCTTCTGCGGATTTCAATGCCACATTGCCGGTGAAACCTTCTGTCACCACAACATCAACTTTTCCCTTGCCAATGTCATCGCCCTCGACAAAGCCGGCATAGCGCAGTGGCAATTTGAGTTCACGCAACAGGCGACCTGCCTCTTTTACATCTTCATTGCCTTTGACCTCTTCAACGCCAATGTTGAGTAGACCAACTGTTGGGTGCTCAATGCCAAACAAGCAGCTGGCCATGGCCTCTCCCATTATGGCAAATTCGAGGAGTTGGCGCGGATCAGCACCTACAGTTGCACCCACATCCAGCACCACACTTTCGCCGCGCGTTGTAGGCCAAACGGCGGCAATTGCAGGGCGCTCAATGCCAGGCAATGTGCGCAAAATAAACCTCGACATGGCCATCAACGCGCCCGTGTTGCCCGCCGAAACTATGGCCCTGGCCTCGCCTTTGTGAACCGCGTCGATGGCTAGCCACATTCCACTCTTGTTGCGGCCACGGCGCAGCGCTTGGCTTGGCTTTTCATCCATGTTGACCGATACTTCAACATGGCGGGTTTGAATTCTTCCCGCCAGTTTTGGGTTTTTATCCAGCCAAGGTTTCATTTTGGCGTCTTCGCCAAAGAGAATGAAGTGCAGTTCTGGGTGACGTTCGGCAGCCAACGCTGCGCCGGGAATAACAACTTCCGGCCCAACATCCCCGCCCATGGCGTCCAGCGCAAGAATGAGTTTGTCAGTCATCACAAATACAGGATCCGATTCTGCGGTGGGCTTGTTTCGACTTCCAAGATAAAGCCTTGTGCGGCTGAGACAACCTTTAATTTTTTTTACTTCTTCGCAGGTTTTGAAAGTCTAGCAAAGGGTGAAACGGGCTTTGGTGGGCTGGGCGCAATTTCTGGTTCTGCACTTTTGAAGTCCTCGCCAAGCTTACGAGGATAAGGTTCCAGCTCAAGCCCCAGTGTTTCTGCTACCAGTTCCCCCAAATCCACCAACCCGTTTACAATTGGATCTGCATCTTCCTCAACGCCGTCAATGGTGGCCTTGGGCGGCAAATAATATCGCTCAACCAAATATTTTCTGGTGGTGCGAAAGTTTTCTAGGCTGACAACGGACGTCTGCTCAAGGTCAACATCAAAACTACCATTCACCCGCAAACCGCCACCACGCCAAGGCGTAGCAACCAGATGTGCGTTGATGGAGTAAACGTTAGGGAGGGCAAAACGCGCCGCCAAAGCATTACATTCAGCAGCCTCAGCGGCGAAAACTTCGTGACTGCCCTTACGGGGCACGCGGTCAACAATCAGTGGTCTCGAAAACTCAGGCGTTGGGGGAAGTTGTTTCGTCATGGTAAAGTCATTTTCCCCATCATCAAATTTTCCTGATTTTGTGCGGCCAGCGTCGCTTGGGCCTGTGCCACCCATTCTGCCAAATTTTTTGCTTGCAATGTTGGCTTCCCACCATAGACATTGCGCTCTAGCGCTCCAATCCATGCATTTTTGCCTGCTTTTTCAGCGTCCACATAGGCTTGCAGGCGACCAGAATAGGCTTCCGCCATCGGGCGAATCTTTTTGGAAACGGAAAGATCGCCCACGCCCATTTCACGTAAGGTGCGATCAAGGTCAGCAAAGAATAAGTCTGTAAGCCTTTGACGAAAGTTTTGCGGGCATTCGCGCAGACGATTCAGCACGAGATACAAGTGTAAAACCATCATATCAAAGCGACCATCCAGCGTGTCAGGCACGTCCCACTCACGATAAAAACGTTCTTGCCGCGCCGCTGCCACAATCGCCCCATAAAGCGCGGAGGCCGGATCAGCTTTGCGTGAAAACAGTTTGCTCAAAATCATCGGCTTGCCCCCATTGCACATTGGGAGCAAAAGGCGAAAGAGTTACTCGTTAGGAAGCAAGATTCGGTCATGGCTATTGGGTTCCGGGGCAAAACGGCCTCTCGCATGTTAGGAATGGCTTTTATTCTTGGTCTTATGACCGCTTGTACGCCGCAGATCAACCACCGCGGTTACTATCCCAAAGCCGGTGCGTTTGCGCAGGTGCAAGAAGGCATGTCCAAAACGGAAGTTGAGGGAATTCTTGGGTCACCTTCAACCACTGCCTCTGTCAATTTCCAAGGGGATAGCTATTACTACATTACCAGCACAACTGTATCACGCTCTTTTCTAACGCCGGTTGAAACCAACCGGGAAGTGATTGCCGTTCGGTTTAGCAAGAGTGATCAGGTTACCTCTACTGCACAATATGGTTTGCAAGATGGCCGGGTCATTGACATCAATACGCGCAAAACGCCTGTTGTGGGATCAGAACTCACGCTTTTGCAGGAATTGTTGCACAGCCTTGCAGCGACAACGCCCGGATTGGGTGGCAGCGATAGCAATTTGAAACGCAAGTTCTGATTTCTCCAGCAGAACGCATTAGGGGATTTGCAACGATGGGCCAATCGGCTATGCCTCAGCGTGGCATTGCCCTAGTGTTGGGGGCTGTCTTCCTATTTGCCTGCCAAGATGCAGCAGGCAAATATTTGTTCGGCCACTTTGCAGTGCCGTTCGTGCAAGCCATTCGCTATGGCATGAACCTGTTGCTTCTATCGCTATTCTTGCTGCCACGCCGCGGCCTCTCGGTTTTGCAATCTGATCGGAAACCACTTCTCATTGCTCGCGGTTTAGCATTGGCGCTTGGCTCACTGTTTGGGGGCTTGGCGCTGAAGCTCATGCCCTTGGCCGAAATGGTGAGCATCCTTTATCTCAATCCGTTGATTATTCTTTTCTTATCCATGCCCATCTTGGGAGAGAAAGTGCGCTGGTATGGCTGGGTGGCAACGTCGGTGGGTTTTGTCGGGCTATTGTTTATTGTGCGCCCTGGAACTGGCCTATCTCTGACGGGTCTCGGCTTTTCATTTTTGTGTCTGTTGACAGCTGTGATTTACCCCATGTTGTCGCGATTGCTTGCAAAAACAGAAACCACTGAAACTCAGATGTTCTATGTCGCTTTGGTTGGGGCTGTTTTTTATGGCGTGCAAGTTCCATGGACGCTGCCTGCATTTGTGCCGACACTGTTTGAATCAGGGTTGTTGCTGGCCCTCGGAGTGATATCATTGTTGGGGCACTTCATGTTCACAGCGGCTTATGCACGCGCACCAGTTTCGTTGCTAGCGCCATTTACTTATGTTCATATTGCCTGGGCCACACTTTTAGGATGGATCATTTTTCGTCAAACACCCGATTATCTGACTTTTGTTGGGATTGGACTTGTCGCCGCGGCAGGCGTTGGCAATGCTGTGTTGAACCATCGCTCAGCACGCCAAGCGACACCCGCTATTGAACCTGTGGAGGCGTGAACTGGAAATGCGAGCACTTGGAAAATCTGGACTGAAAGTTTCCGCATTGGGCCTCGGCTGCATGGGCATGTCATCTGGTTTCGGGCCGCCAGCTGACCGCGCCGAAATGATAATGGTGATACGCAAAGCCGTTGAGCTGGGAATCACATTTTTTGATACGGCTGAAGTTTATGGGGCTCACCACAATGAGATTTTAGTGGGTGAAGCGCTAGAACCATTCAAAGGGCAAGTTGTGATTGCAACAAAATTCGGTTTTGAGCCTGACCCAGATTCCGGTGGAGCTTGGATGAAACTCAACAGTCGACCAGGCCATATTCGCGACGTCGTGGAAGGGTCACTCAAGCGCCTGCGCGTGGATTCAATTGACTTGCTTTACCAACACCGTGTTGACCCTGAAGTGCCCATAGAAGATGTAGCAGGAACAGTGAAAACCCTAATTGCCGAAGGAAAGGTGAAACACTTTGGGCTGTCCGAAGCCAGTGTCACCACACTGCGCAAGGCACATGCTGTTCAACCCATCACAGCTCTACAAAGCGAATATTCGCTCTGGTTCCGAGAATTGGAAGCTGAGATGATTCCCACACTAGAAGAGTTGGGCATTGGGCTCGTGCCGTTTGCGCCATTGGGCAAAGGCTTTTTGGCGGGCGCTGTTGATGCCACCACGACCTTTGCTGAAGGTGATTTCCGCAACCGCAGTCCTCGCTTTGCTGCAGAGGCACGAACTGCCAATCAAGCTTTGGTGAACATCATCGCCAAGGCAGCGACAGATAAAGGGGTGACCTCCGCACAAATCGCGCTGGCATGGCTTTTGGCTCAGAAGCCTTGGCTTGCGCCTATTCCGGGCACACGCAAGATTTCACGCTTGCAAGAAAACATCGCTGCGATTGATGTTACCTTGTCTATTGACGAGTTGAAGGCCTTGCGCACGGCCGCAGAGGCTATCACCGTGGTGGGAGATCGCTATCCAGCAGAATTCAAGAAAATGTCGGGCAAATAGCTAATCCAGCGGCCCCCACAGGCCTTTGCCTTTCTCATCCACAATGCGATTCAGAGCGGCATAAATCGCGGCGTTGCCCACGATAAGCGGATTGCCTTTGAACAAGCCCTGCCCATTCAGGAATGGGTTGAATCTCAAACCAGCCGCCTGCGCCACGGCTAACGCGCCCAAACAATCCCAAGACCGAATGACGGCCTCAAAAAATCCGATCAGCCGCCCATTGGCCACATAGCAAATGGCCAAGGCGCCAGACCCTTCACGAAAGAACATCCCGCCCTCGTCCAGCAGCTGTGTGAAGACTGGCAAAAACATGTCAGGGCCTGCCTTGGGTGAGTAACCCGCGGAGATCAAACCATCGCGCACTGACTTGGCGCTGGAACCGTGGATCACTTCGCCATTCAATGTGGCCTTGTGCCCCGCACCGCCCGCAAACAATTCATCACGCGATGGCGCATAGACCATGCCGAATTGCAACTCACCATTCTGCACAAACGCAATCGACACACACCAGCATGAAAGCCCACAGATGAATGGCTGGGTGCCATCAATGGGGTCCACCACCCAAATGCCTTGCCCTTCGGCATAAGTTGTGGGGCCCGTTTCTTCGCCCAGAAAGGCATCCTTGGGAAAGGTTTCGGAAATGCGCTGCTTTATCAACAATTCGGTGTTGAGGTCGGCCTCGCTGGCCAGATCCTGCACACCCTTGTGTTGGATCGTCAGCTTGTCGCGCGCATTAAAGTATGACAGTGCCAAAGCCCCCGCTTCCCGCACAAGGCTCAGGCCAAATTGATAACGCGCTTCCAAACCCATTCCTATTCCTTCCACAGCCATGCCGCACCGCGCACACCACTGGCATCCCCATGGTGGTTGCGCAAGATCGGCGTGTGGAAAACGGTTGAAAATGTGCGCCGCGCCAAGGCGGGTGGCAAATCCTCATAGAGTTCATCAACATTAGACATGCCACCACCCATCACGAAAACATCGGGGTCGAGCGTGTTCACCACCGTCGCCATGCCCCGCGCCACCCTGTCAATGTAACGAGTCCACAGCAGTCCGGCCAAGTGGTCGCCCTTGCGCTTCAGCTCCATGATTTCCGCAGCTTTAAGTTCCACGCCCTTATGCTCAAAATATTGCCGCTCAAAAGCGCGGCCAGAGCACCATGTCTCCATGCAGCCATGGCGGCCACAATAGCAGGGCTGGCCCGGAATTTCGGTGACATCGGGGAACGGCAAGGGGTTGTGGCCCCATTCGCCACCCGAATTATTGGGGCCATGATGGGCGCGGCCATTGACAGCAATCCCTGCCCCCACACCAGAACCAAGGATCACGGCGAACACCACATTATGCCCACGCCCTGCGCCATCCACCGCCTCGGAAGCCGCAAAGCAATCAGCATCATTTTCCACGCGGATGTCGCGCTTGAGCGCGGCCTTGAGATCGGCTTCCACAGGCTGGCCCAGCAGCCAGGTGGAGCTTGCGCCCTTGCCCAAACGGCTGACCGGCTCCAGTGAACCCGGAATGCCAATACCGATCGAACCGCGCTGACCAGTCTTGGCCTCCAGTTCATCAATCATAGACTTGATGGCGGCAAGGCAACCTTGGTAATCATGGCGCGGCGTGACCACGCGCAGGCGCAGCAGTTCGCGCCCATCAGCCTCCATCCCCACACCTTCAATCTTGGTCCCGCCCCAGTCGATGCCGATCAGCATGGTTCTTTGCTCCCGCTTTTGGGTTGGAGCATGCGGGAGGGGATGGGTTTAGGCAAGGGTGCAATATGCTTGTTGGTCACGACAGCAACAGGGTAAGCAAACTTGATTTCTCAAACCGACACACACTCAATTATCAGTTTCGACAGCGTGTTCCAAAGCATTTTCAAGTGGCGCGGAGAGGCGTCAAAAGTTGAAGAATGTACGTATCTGTTGAGTGTATTTACTGAGATAATTTCTTCATTTCTTTGTAGCTTGGTAAGTTCCTGCAAATACTTCGCGTCAATTTTACCATTCGCATTTAAATGACCGGAAACTTTCTGAATTTTATTGGATAACTTGTCGTTATCATTCAGTATGAGATTACTCGATTTCCCATAATTGTCGACTGAAAGCTCCAGCAGAACTCGCAACAAAACTGCAACCGCGTTGGTGTGTTCAAAAATACTGAGCTTATGTCCAAGTTCCAGCCAAATTTCCCTCAACCTCATATATTTTGGATTGTTCAAGCCAATTGGCATTGAAATATCAAAAAGTCGGTTGG
>JAGWUY010000347.1 GCA_028868255.1 Alphaproteobacteria bacterium
GGTATCATCTCGCATCTTCCGGGGCCGAATGGGCCAGACACGATGGCTGCATTCCGTGAGATGGCCCGCGCGATGGGGCCCGACCACATGGCTCTTCAATCAGATGCCATGGCACACCGCATTGACCTTTGGCCACGCATGGCCGACATCGCATGCCCTGTGCTGTGCCTGTGGGGCGACCATGATCAATATACGCCCGCTGATGTGGGGCGGAACATTGCAGATGCAGTGCCGCTGGGTGAATTTGTAGAACTGGCGGAGTGCGGGCATTTCCCCACGCTGGAATACCCTCATGCCACGGCGGCGGCGATCGGAAACTGGCTGGAACAGAATAAGCTTATTTAAGCGACATCAGATATTCAGCAATGGCCTCAACATCTGCTTGCGGCAGGCTGGCGATGTGTTTGCGCACCTCACCCATGCCGCCGGACGACATTTTGTCGTAACCCAGCTCCTCACCATTTTGGAAGGCCAGCACCAAGTCTTTCACATCCTTGTAGCGACCGCGTTCGGCGAGACTGCGCAAGGACGGCACTTGGCCTTTACCATCGGGGTGGGGGCCGCCAGCAAACATGCGTGACACATCGCTGCTCATCAGCAGGGTACGCGGCGTGTGGCATTCGGCGCAATGGCCGGGGCCAATCACCAGATAGGCACCCCTGTTCCAGCGTTCGGATTGCGTTGGTTCGGGAACAAACTTTGTACTGTCGAGCCCGATCCATTGCCACAGGCCAAGGCCACGGCGGATCAAGGGCAGGGCCACCACGGCATGCGGCATGACCTTATTTTGCACCGGGGGGAGAGACGCAAGATAGGCTTTGATATCCATCACATCTTCGACCTTCATATGGGCATAGGATGTGTAAGGGAAAGCGGGGATGAGATAGCTGCCATCGGGCCTTAAGCCTTTTTGCATAGCGTTGACAAAATCAACATCGCTCCACTTGCCTAAACCTGTTTCAGGGTCAGGCGTGAGATTGGGTGGATAAAGCATGCCGATGGGGGTGGAAAGCGGCTTGCCGCCGGAAGGCACAGCAGCATCCCCGACTGACATATGGCAGGAAATGCAGCCGCCGATATTATAGAGCAGCTTGCCATTTTCAATGTTAGCGGTGTGGGCGGGAATATCCGCAGGCCTTAAAGGATGGGGCATGGTGGCAACCCAAAAGCCAAGAAGCCCTGCCACTGATGCCAGAGACAAGGCCTTCGCGCGTCGTCGAACCCAAGCAAACATCAGGTTTTACTGTTGTGGGGCACGGAACTTTTCGTGGCAGCTGCCGCAAGCTGCACCAAGGGCCGGAAAGGCCGCTTTGAAGCTTGCTTCATCAGTTGTGGCCTTCAGTGCCGTGAAGGCAGTATATTCCGCGTTGCTCGTTTCTTCAAAGGTTTTGGCATCGGTCCAGATGGCTTCAAGGGCGCGGGTCTTGACATCTTTCCCAACCTTGCTGTCTTCTGGCCAGAACTCGCTCCACTTTGCACATGCAGCTTCGGACCCACCCAGAGCGGCCTGAACAGCGGCGGCATCATAGGGTTTTTCGCCTTTGATGATTGGCACCATCACGCCCATGGCGGCCCCATTGGCTTTCATGCAAGCTTGGCGGGCCTTAATGGCTTCATCGCCCGATAGGGCCGCATAGGCCGCACCCGCGCCCAGAACCAACATCACTGCCCCAGCCACAAATGCCTTTGAAACGTCTGCAATCATATTCAATTCCTCCATTTCCTCTTTCTGAAACACCTTGGGCGTATTGCCACAATAGCCGTTACACTTTGAGACTAGCCATTATTCCCGACCTGTCATCTGAAATTATGATATAATTTACCATGACACGGTAACACTTTCGTTATTCACCGTTTCGCCGCGATTAACACTCAATGCCAAGGCATGAACCTTTGATGAA
>JAGWUY010000075.1 GCA_028868255.1 Alphaproteobacteria bacterium
CGGTGTTATCGTAGCTATGATTTTGGCTGCGATTGACCAAACTATTGTGGTTACGGCCATGCCTACCATTGGCCATGCTCTGGGGCAGGCCGAGTATCTGCCCTGGATCATCACAGCCTATCTTTTGGCATCGACAGCAGTGACACCTCTCTATGGCAAGGTTTCCGACATTGTGGGGCGGCGCGTCACGCTGTTGTTTGCCATTGTGGTGTTTATTCTAGGCTCGGTGTTGTGCGCTATGGCGCCCAATATGGTCACGCTGATTTTGGCGCGCGGGTTTCAAGGGCTGGGCGGTGGCGGGTTAATGTCGATGGCGCAAACCATTATTGCCGACATCGTGTCGCCCAAGGAACGTTCACGCTATCAGGTTTACATTGCCGGTGTTTATATGTTGAGCAGTGTGGCTGGCCCGTTGCTTGGCGGATATTTTTCCGAACATTGGAGTTGGACGATGATCTTCTGGATCAATCTGCCGCTCGGTGCTTTGGCCTTGGCGATGACCTATAGTTTATTGCGGCGTTTGCCCCGCCATGAGCGCCCCCACAAGCTAGACGTTTTGGGCGCGTTGCTTATGGCCACGGCGGCTGTCACCATGATGTTGGCTTTGAATTGGGGCGGCAAGCATTTTGGTTGGAGCTCATCTCAAATCATTGGCCTCTTTGCCATCTCGGCCATGTTGTGGGCGGCCTTTATGTGGCGCTTGAGAACAGCGCCGGAACCCTTTATTCCGACAGAGATTTTATCCAATTCTGTGGTGGCGCTGGGGACATTGACGGCCATGCTCATTATGGGCTGTTACATTGGCATCACGGCCTTTTTGCCGATTTACCTCGAGTTGGCTTATGGGCTTTCGGCCAGCCAATCTGGCATTGCGCTAATTCCCTTTATGTCGGGCACCGTTGTTGGGGCAATCATTGCCGGGCAGTTTATGGCACGTACTGTGCGTTACAAAATCCCCGGCACTGTTGGCTTGTTATTTTCAGTTTTGGGTATGATCCTTCTTTCGCTGATGAAAGTTACGCCCAGCCTGCTTTTGATTGAAGTGATTATTGGTGGTTTGAGCGTTGGTTTGGGAACGGTGTTTCCGCTGACCACAGTTTCGATTCAAAATGCTGTGGCAGCACATCAAATGGGCACGGCGACGGGAGTGATGAATTTTTTCCGTTCGCTTGGCGGCGCTTTGGTGGTGGCCATTTTTGGGGCGGTGCTGTTTGCTCAATTGCCCAGTTTTGCCAGCATGGAGGGTTCTGGTGGGGTGCGTTTGGCCGACATCATGGCACGCAGCACCATTCACACCGCGTTTCGCCCGGTTTTTGCACTCACCGCAGGGCTGTTAGGTTTGGCGTTTTTATTGTTCAGCCGCATGCCGCAAAAACCGCTGCGCAGCAGTGTGAAAGTGGCGGATACAATTGGGGAATAGCTTTAGAAAAATGGTGAGCCCAGCGGGGTCACATTGACCAAGTGATTTCAATCACCTAAGCCGACCGATCCGTTTCAACCGCTTGTTGAATTCACTGAGAAAATTTTTACGCTGTCCATCCCCGGCATTCATGTCAAAACGTGGTTTTAATTTTGAATTTTCAGTTGCACTTGTTGTGCAGCAAAAACTACAGTGTCAACAAAATGGAGTTCTAAAATTCGTGCGCTTTTGATTGTCGTTTTTTTATTATCTTTTCCGAGGTTTGCTTTTTCTGATCCGATTGTAGGCGATTGGAAACGCCCGAATGGCGTGATTGTTCGCTTCGTTGCATGCGGCAAAGAGTTTTGTGCATCGCCCATCACCACCAAGTTTGCAGGTCAGCCAGCTGGAAAGTTGGCCTCTGATGGCCACGGAAATTACGAAGGAAAATTGATAGACCTTCAAGACGGAAGAGTTTACCAAGGCAAAGCCCAAATTGCTGGCAACGTGATGACACTCTCTGGCTGTATTTTTGGTGGCTTGCTGTGCAAAACCGAGAATTGGGTTCGCGAACACTAAGTCCATGAAAATCAGTTCGAAAATGGACAGGCCGACGCGATTGCTTTGACCTTAACAATTCGTTAGACATTTTATTTCGGAATTGTAGGGAGATTGGCGATGAAGCGTCTATGTTTGGCGACGGTGGTTTTGGCTTTTGGCATTTCGGTTGAAGCCAAGTCCGAAGAGATGTCGGTTTTGCCTGTTGATTCTTGGTTTGTACATGTGGGCGCAAGCGGCATCCTGTTTGATTCGAAGCTGCAAAGTTCGGTTGGGTTGTTCCCCGGCTCTGATGCAACGGTGAATAACGCCATTACGCCAAGTTTTGAGCTTGGCTATTATTTGAACAGGAATATCAGCATTTCCTTGTCGTCAGGGTTGCCGGTGACAACTAACATAGATGCCATTGCGCCAGCCTTCCTGGCGGGCAACAATGTGACGCAAGTTACAATGGGTTCAGTTGTGCTGGGCGCGCAGTATCATCTCGATACGGGCAGTGCGCTGCGCCCCTATGCTGGCGCTGGCATCGCGTATAATTTTGTGACAAGCCAAACGCCGAACCCACTGGTCTTGCCGGGTGGCGTGCTGGACAATAGTTTTGGCGCGGTTCTTCAAATTGGTGCTGATCTTGACTTGACTGATCATGTTGGCGTTTTCGTTGACGTCAAAAAAATGGTTTCAACAGCCCATTTCAGCGGAGCAGGGGGTGTTGACGGTCAGTTGCAGCTCAACCCACTTATTGTTTCGACAGGTCTAAGCCTGCGGTTCTAATTGCCCACAGCATTGCCACGATAGAAATCTAACTCCGAGGCCATGCAGCTTAAAAAGGCTGACACGGTTATGGGGCTTAAGCGCACATCGCTGCCATTGCGTGGTGGTGCTGTAAGAATTTCTTTCTCGTAAGCACTTTCCAACAAGCGGCGAAGATGCGAGCGTGATGCGGAAAACCGTTTGCCGTATGCTGCAAGATCCACCTCGACTGGCGCAATCGATTTATATTCGCCCCGTCGCAGGCTTTCTGCCACCAGATGGAGCAACAACATCCAGCCGCCATCGCTGGATACAAAGTGAAAAACTTCGGGGAATGGATCAAGCAGTTTAAACCCAGCAAGCAAACCTTCTGCACCACGCGTTCGCATATTGCGACCTATAGCCGGGTTTTGTGCATGAGCTTGCGCTAACGCACCTTCAGGATAAACCGCATCAATAATCTGCAAGATTCGGTTGTTCCACCCTTCTACAATGCTCAAGAATTTCGCGGTGGGTTCAAGATGCTTGATGCGGCTATCGATTTCCGATTTTTTTTGCCGCAGATAGCCGCCCAAGCGCATGATGCCCAAGATAGCCAACACACGCCCCTTGCTGGCGCATTTTTGTTGGGCGCAGATTTTTTCTAAATTTGTCGTGGTCAGGCCGCTGCGCGGGTTGGCTGTTTCGCGCGTATCATGCAGATAGAGCGTGTAGACTAGCATTTCAAAACGCCAAGCTTCCGTTACAACCTTGTTCAACACCACATTGTCGGAAAAATATTGTGGAATCAGTGCGTGATAGGTTTTCAGTGCTTCTAAAAAACGGGGGCTGGAGCGAAAGCGCAAAATGCGCTGCCAATCATCTGGGGTGGTGCGGGAAGCAAAGGTTGCATCATAACTTGCTAATTCAAACATTGATCACGCGCCTATGCCCCCACTCTTGCAAATTTGCCGTAAAATACTATATTGACCTCAAATATACATTTAGGGTTCAAAAATGGAAGCGAGGAATGGATGGCTTATACGGTCAGTATGTCGCAGTCAGGGCGAATAAATCTTCCGGCACCATTGCGCAAAAAATTGGGGCTCACAGGCGGGGGTGCGCTTTTGGTGGACGAAACTGAAAACGGCTTGGTTCTGCGCACCGTTGCCCAATCCATTATCCATGCCCAAACACTGGCCCAAAAATATACGGGCAAGGAGGCCTCAGTCGACGACTTTTTGGCCAATCGGCTGAAGGACAGCGGCGAATGACCATGGTTGTGCTCGACGCTTCAGCCCTCATCGCAATGCTCAAGCATGAGCCGGGGGCAGAAGTCGTCGAACGCGTGATCGCAGACTCAAAAATATCCGCAATCAACTATGCCGAAGTTGTCAGCCATTTTTGTTTTTATGGTATGCCTGCGAACGAAGTGGATAGAATGCTGTCGCCGCTGCCAATGACGATTATTGCTGCGGATGCCAAGCTGGCGCGGGTTGCTGGCCATTTGCGGAACATCACGGCAAGTGCTGGTCTGTCACTGGGCGACAGGTTTTGTCTGGCTCTGGCGAAAATGGAAGATTTAACCGCGTTCACAGCTGATCGAAGCTGGCAAACAATCGCTGATCAGGCGCAGCTCAGAATCAAGCTTATCCGCTGAGCTCCAATTGCAAATACTCCCCCATCATCTGAGGTGGTGCGGGCCGCAAAAATGTGATCATGGGTTGAAATCAGGGCGTTTTCAGTCACTTGGGCTCTCAGAGATATGATTCTGATTTACCATACCCACTTGATTTGGCAATTACGGCTAAAAATGGACGCGGAACAATAGGGCTAAGCACTTGTTTATTGGGCGATTCCGGGCAATGCTTAACGGTCATTAACCTTTTGGGCGGCGGTACGGCTAATTGAACTCTCGGCACAATTTTAAACCCCTGATGAGCAGCCTCTTGCTGCTGGCCACGCTGTGCTTGGGCGCATTGCTCGCCGATGGTGCGCAATCTTCGGCGCGGGCGGATAGCTATATGCTGCCAACACTGAGTTGCGGATCATCATGCTCGGACTCCACGCCCATTACAGTTTTGCTCTATGATAAGCTTCCTGCGGTGGAAGTCTGCGTGGCAGCGGGGTTTTTGTGCGACGTGGTTGGCCCTGTCGATCCTGCTACTGGACCTATGATTGTTTGCTATGATATTTACTTGGACGATCCCACTGCGTTGAAATCTGCCACCAATCGCATTGCAAACAATGTGTGCGTCAAGTGGAACTTCTTGTATGCCAACAACGATGGCACCTACGTAGGACGTGTTCCTGCTGGCGCGACGACAACCGCAGCTTTAGGCATGGTCGCGGCTGGCAATCATACGCTTTCGTATCGGCGGCTTTGGGTTCCGAAACTTTTCACCACGCCTCCTTGGGACTACGTCACGACCTTTCCGCTCACGGTGGCTCGTAACCCCACGCCGACTGCCACTTCGCTCATCGCCTCGCAACAGGGCGCTACGGTCAATGACTATGTTGTGAGTGCCACGATCCAGGGGATCGACACGAATACGTTTCCGCTCGATGGTACAGTAACCTTCCTCGCCGACGGACAGGCCATATGCACGCTGGCAGTTGGCCCTACCTGTCCGATGAATTTGGCAAAAGGTGTGCACCGGCTGCAAGTTCAATACAGCGGCAATTTGAGCAACCTGCCCAGCAACTCATCGGTCATCGAGATCGCTGTAGGCATCGAACCGCAAGTGATCGTGACTGGCGGAAAAACACAATCCACTGCAATCGGCACTGCTCTTGCCGCGCCGCTTGAGGTCAAGGTGATCGATGGACTGGGCAAGCCTTATCCCGGCATCCAGGTCAACTTTGGCCCGACCAGCGCCGGATTCCAGGC
Source organism: Alphaproteobacteria bacterium (assembly GCA_028868255.1). GTDB lineage: Bacteria > Pseudomonadota > Alphaproteobacteria > Rhizobiales > Aestuariivirgaceae > Aestuariivirga. Next base: position 5,577 of record JAGWUY010000075.1, read on the forward strand.
TCCGGCAGCGATTTTGAGCGATAATATCCAAACTCCGTTATTTAGTTCCGTCATCACCGATGCAGCAGGTGTGGCGCGGGTTACGGCCACGGCCAACGGGTTTGCTGGCACTTACACCTATGCCGCAGCAGTGACTGGATTTTCATCGCAACCAACGTTTCAACTCACCAATTATGGCGCACCCGCCAGCATCACAGCAACCAGCGGTGCCACCCAATCTGGCAACATTGGAACCCGCTATGCACAGGCTTTGGGCGTTACCGTAAAAGACGCCAAAGGCAACCCTGTGCCAAACGTAACGGTGACGTTCAGCGGGCCTTCTTCAGGCGCAACGGCCTATCTTGACGCCATCACCCTCGCAACTGATGCAAATGGCAAGGCCAGCGTCAAAGCGAACGCAAATGGCAATATCGGCAGCTTCACGCTCAATGCCAGTGTCGCGGGTGTCGCCGCCCCTGCTGCATTCGCGCTGACCAACACATTGGGGCCAAGTGATGCGGCGACGCTAGAAATCTTTTCAGGCAATAATCAGCGCACCAGCATCAACACCGCTTTTGCGCAACCGCTGCGCGTGCGCGTTCTCAATAAGGCGGGCAATCCAATCGCCAATTACCCAATAAGCTTTGACCGATCCGCAGGCGCCAGCGCCTTTTTGGATAATGGCTTTCCGGTGACCAATGCCGCGGGTATTGCTACGGTGAACGCTAAGGCCAATGGCTCGATTGGACTCTATCAGATAACAGCGGTTGCGGGAGTTAATGTCCCCGCAGTCAACTTCACCGCCATAAACCTCGGCCCCCCTTATGCGATCAATGCCGTTTCCGGCACCCCGCAATCGGCTTATCTGGGTGCTGCGTTTGCGCAAGACCTTGTGTTCAAAGTCACCGACTCTGCTGGCAATGCCCTCTCTGGCATCGCCGTCACCATGAGCGGGCCGGGCAGCGGGGCCACGGCCAATCTTGATTTGATCAATGTCACCACAGGTGCTGATGGCACGGCCCAAGTCAAGGCCACGGCCACCACCACGCTGGGCAGCTATACGCTCACGGCGAATGTGGCGGGCCTCAGCCCTGCCAGTTTCGCGCTGAGCAATATCTATGCCCCCGCCTTTGCACCTGCATCGATCAGCATTGTGGACGGCAATAACCAGAAACCCAAGATCAGTACAGCCTTCGCAACACCACTCAAAGTGCAGGTGCTCGACCCATCCAGCCGCCCTGTCTCAGGCGTATCTGTCACTTTCTCAGCCACAGCGGGGGCCAGTGCGATTTTTGACAATGCCACACCAACCACAGACGCAAACGGCTTTGCGATAACCAATGCCACGGCCAATACTTCGGTTGGCAATTACACTTTCACAGCCTCAGTCAGTGGCGTGGCCATTGCTGCCACCTTCAGCGCAACCAACCTCGGCCCGCCTTATGCCATTGGCATTGTCTCCGGCGATAACCAAACGGCTTTGGTGGGCCGGCGATTTGATCAGGATTTGGTATTCCAAGTGACAGATTCTGCGGGTGCGCCGCTGTCGGGCGTTGATGTCGCCCTGAGCACTGTCGATAACATCACGGGGGCCTCGGCATTCCTGTTTAACTCCCATCTGCTCACAGGTGCTGATGGCCGCATCAGCGCGAAGGCCGCAGCCAATTCTTACCCAGGTGCCTATAAAGTTGTTGCAAGTGTTGCGGGTGTTGCAACCCCGGCCAACCTCGCGCTGAATAATGTGCCCCCGACAGGCCTGAACACGAAGCCCAAAACCTTCAGCCTTGTGTCTGGCGATGCCCAAACGCAAAATGTGAATGCGCCTTTCGCCACCCCCATCAAATTGAAGCTTGTGGATGAATTAGACAGGCCGATGGCTGGATTTGTCGTCAACTTTGAAGTTTCCGCGGGCGCAAACGCTTCTTTCGACGATCCAAATCCCGTGACTGATGCAAACGGCATTGCCACCACCAACGCCACTGCCAATGCCACGGCAGGGCCTTATGAAATTCGTGCTTCTCTGAATGTTGCAGGGATGAACTCGAGTTGGGCCTATGATCCTTTGACTGGTGCCTTCAGCGGCTTAAGACCAATCCGCCTCACCGCCACCAACATTGGCCCGCCAGCCATCGTCTCGGTTGTTTCCGGCAATAACCAATCGGCCTATCTCTCGGCAGCCTTCGCGCAAGACCTGGTGTTCAAGGTGACGGATTCCGCAGGTGCGCCGCTCTCCGGCATCGCCGTCACCATGAGCGGGCCGGGCAGCGGACCGACTGCCGATCTCGACAATATCACGGTTACCACGGGCCCAGATGGCACGGGCCGCGTCAAAGCGACGGCGAGATCCACGCCGGGCAGCTACACGCTCACCGCCAATGTTACAGCGCTTGCGCCTGCGATTTTTGCCCTCACCAATGTTCCACTTCCGGCCCCCACCATCACCGCCATCACCCCCGTAACAGGCCCCACCTTGGGCGGAACAGTGGTGACAATCACGGGCACCAACTTCACCAACACCAGCACAGTGAAATTCGGGGCCAATGCGGCAACAGCTGTGGTGTTCAACTCTGCCACCTCCATCACCGCCACTTCGCCCGTAGGCGTGGCAGGCATGGCCGACATCACCGTCACCAGCGCCACAGGCACCAGCAGCACCAGTGCGGCTGATCAATTCACCTATGCCAAGGCCATGCAGAGCGTGGCGTTTACCTCCATCAAGCCCACAAATCCGCCCATCGGCTCAACTTATACGCCCGTTGTCGTGGGCGGCGCAGGCACAGCGCCTGTAGTTATTTCGGTGTCAGACCTGTGCAGCTTGTCGGGTGGTGTGGTCACCTTTAATGCTGCAGGCTTCTGCGTGATCAGCGCCAATCAGGCGAGCGATGCAAACTATGATGCCGCCGCCCAAGTGCAACAAGTGATCACCGTGCCACCACCAGCAAACGCACCCAAACTGACCAGCATTGCGCCCACCACAGGCCTGCCATCGGGTGGAACGCTTGTGACCCTCACAGGCACAGGCTTCACGGGGGCAACCTCCGTTACCTTCGATGGCGCACCGCTCGCCGCCTTCACCTTCGTGAATGACACTAGCATCACCATCACCACGCCCGCGGGCGCTGCTGGTTCCAAGGCGAATGTGCAAGTGGTGACACCCGCAGGCAGCAATGCCGATAATGCGCTGTTTCAGTATGTGAAGGGTGCGCAAGTTGTGGTGTTTACATCGAATGCTCCGACTTCACCGGTGGTTGGTGGAACTTACACGCCAACGGCAACAGGTGGTGCAGGCTCAGCGCCCGTGGTTCTGTCTGCCTCTGGCACATGCTCACTGGCTGGTGGGGTTGTGACGTTCAATAGTGCAGGTTCATGCCTCATCAATGCAGACCAAGCTGGCGATGCCAATTATCTGGCCGCCGCGCAAGTGCAGCAAAGCATCACCGTGCAAGTGGCTCCGCCCAATGCCGGGCCGAAAATTACCTCAGCCAATGCCGCCTCATTCAATGTTGGCACCGCAAGCAGTTTCACGGTCACAACGACTGGCTATCCCTTTCCTGTTTTCTACAAAAGCGGCGCTTTGCCCACCGGCGTAACCTTTGTCGGCAACCATGACGGCACCGCGACCATTGCAGGCACACCCGCACCAGGCTCGGGCGGCACCTATAAATTTGAGATTGTTGCCTATAATTTGGTCAACACCTATTCAGATGATCGCCAAATCTTCACGCTGACGGTGAAGGAAACGCCAACCATCAGCAGCGCCAATTCCACCACATTTTACACGAACGCCTATAAGTCCTTTGCTGTCACCACAACGGGCGGCGTGACTTCAGGTTTGACCATGAGCGGAACATTGCCGCCAGGTCTCACCTTCACCAATGCGAACAACGGCATTGGCGTGATCCAAGGTGCAGTTGGCCTGAGCGCTGTGGGCACTTACCCGCTGACTTTTTTGGCCAGCAACGGCATCTTGCCTGATGCAACACAGAACTTCACACTGTATGTCACGGCCCCGCCAGCACCGGCAATCACGTCCGTGTCGCCTGCGTCTGGCCCGATTGGCACGAGTATCACGATCAGGGGCACCGCCTTGACGGGTGTTACAGCCGTAAAATTCGGCAATGTTGCCGCCACTGCCTTTAGCTTCGTCGACGACACATGGCTCACCGCCACCGCTCCTGCGGGCACAGGCACAGTGGACATCACGGTGACAACCCCTTCGGGCATCAGCGTGGTGGTTGCTGCCGATCAATT
>JAGWUY010000076.1 GCA_028868255.1 Alphaproteobacteria bacterium
TTTATTGAGGATATGTAGTTTTGTGCTCGTCCATGTCCCCGTGTTTCGTCATGCCCGTGAAAACGGGCATCTCTATTTTAACAGAATATGCGAAATTGACCTTCAAATAAAACGCAGATTCCCGCCGGCGCGGGAATGACGTGTTTGCAAGGCAACATCAGTTCGCGTGACAATGGCGCGGGTTATTCTTTATGCTGGGTCAGCTTCTCGGCAATGGCGTAAACAAGAACGGCGAACAGAATGACTCCCATCAACACGGCAATCATCACCAATTTGCCATTGTCATAGTTCTTGATGTCGAGAATGGCTTCCAGAAAATCGATTGACGCAATGGCGGCAATGGTGGCGATGAATTTGGTTTTGAGCGCACCGAAATCAACGAACTTGTTGCCTTCGCTTTGTGCATCCGTGGCAAGGAAACTGCCAAAGCCCGACTGAATGACCATCACCACCAAGCCCGCCACCAGTGCGGAATCAATGAGACCCAACATGCTCAGAAGTGCCGAAACTTCATCAAATTGGCCCGCCTTCAAGATAAAGGCGTAGACCTTATGTGCGAACACATAGGCATAGGCCGCCAGTGCTAGGCCAAGTCCTGCATAAAACACCACCAGCAACCAGCGGGCAGAGAGCAAGATTTCGTAGATGAATTTGGTGAATCTGTCGGTCATTTCAAAACTATGCCAAAGTGCCTAAATATTTTCAATCTTCCATTCATGTTCGATCTTGGCCGTGTGCTCAAACATTTTGGAGGCGGAACAATATTTTTCAGCCGAAAGATTGATCGCGCGTTCCACCACTGCCGGTTTCAAATCACGGCCCTTCAACGTGTAGATCATCTTGACATGGGTGAAGACTTTTGGGTCTTCGCTCGCACGCTCGGCTTCCAGCGCCACTTCGCAGCCTGTCACTTTTTCGCGGGACTTTTCGAGGATCATCACCACGTCAAAGGCGGTGCAACCGCCGAGGCCTAGCAGCATCATTTCCATCGGGCGCGGGCCCAAATTGCGACCGCCTGCTTCCGGCGCACCATCCATCACCATGGCGTGGCCGGAGCCTGTTTCACCAACAAAGCTGCGCCCATTGAGCCATGTTACTTTTGCTTTCATTATTCGCCTGCCTTGTCTTGGATGTGAACTTCTATCGTGGTTTCACCTGCTTTTTCGAATACCAAGGTGAGAGAGACTTGATCGCCTTTGGCCAGTGGCTTGGCCATGTTGAGCAGGCTGATGTGTCTGGCCGTCGGGCGCATAGGCATGGGTTTGCCAGGTTCTAACACAAAGGCCGCTTCTGGTGCAGTTGTCGCATCATCGTTGAGGCGCAAGGCAAACCCTGTCGCGCTGGGTGTTTTCACGCCGATCAACCGATCAGTCATTGTGCCAAGATTGAGAAACGGCATGAAGATTTGGGTTTCATCGTTTTTGGTTGGCAGGCCCCAGGCATGGCCAATGGCCAAGCTGTTCAATTTATAGGAATGGGCCATGGCTAGAGTTGGCCACAAAGCGAGCGCGAGCAAGATACGTCTTTTCATGGGCGCAATCTGGCCTGCTGGACGTTTTGTGTCGCCATGTTAAAGTGCCGCATGGCCAAGGTTCAGTTTACATCCAATTTGCGCCGCCATGTGGATTGTCCGAGTGTTGAAAGCACAGGCAGCACTGTGCGCGTTGTGCTTGATCAAGTATTCACGCTCAACCCCCGGCTTGAAACCTATGTGCTGGATGATCAGCGCGCTTTGCGCAAGCACATGCGCATTCTGGTGGATGGTGTGGCCGTGCGCGACATCACGGGGCTTTCAGACCCTGTTCAAACAACAAGTGAAGTGTGGGTGATGCAAGCCCTATCAGGAGGTTGATGATGGCAAAACGAATTCTGGTTTCAACACGCAAAGGCCTGTTTGAGTTGGGCCGTGGGCGTGGTGGGTGGACGATCAAGGATGCTTCATTCCTCGGCGATAATGTGACGCTGGCCTTGCACGATGCGCGCGATGGCACGGATTATGCCGCGCTCAACCATGGCCATTTCGGGATCAAACTGCACCGCCGCGACAAGGGCAAAACAAAATGGGTGGAAGTTACCTGCCCCAAATACCCCGCCAAGCCCGAAGGGCTGGATGACAAGGATGGCTGGGGTAAGCCTGTCAATTGGTCAACCCAAATGATTTGGGCTTTGGAAACGGGTGGCTCCAAGCAAAAGGGGGTGTTGTGGTGTGGTACCATGCCGGGCGGCTTGTTTCGTTCCACCGATCGTGGCCAGACTTGGGAGCTGATGGAAAGCCTGTGGCGCCACCCTGACCGCAACAAGTGGCTGGGCGGGGGTGCTGATATTCCAGGCATTCATTCCATCTGCGTTGATCCTCGTGATGCTGACGTGGTGCGTGTTGCCGTGTCCTGCGGTGGCGTGTGGGTGACCCATGATGCGGGCAAGAGCTGGGCTCAATGCGCCCATGGCATGAGCTTTGATGATGGCCCAAAGGCAGAGGCCGAAAGCCCCGACGGCCAAGACCCGCATATGATGGTGCAAAGCCCCAGCGAACCGCAAAAGTTCTGGGTGCAGCATCATGCCGGTATTTTTAAATCCGTTGATGATGCCAAGAGCTGGACGCGGGTACGGGCCAAGCCCTCGTCCTTTGGTTTTGGCGTTGTGGTTCACCCTCAGAAAGCTGATACAGCTTGGTTCGTGCCCGGCATCAAGGATGAAAAACGCATTCCCGTGGGCGGGGCTTTGGTGGTGACGCGCACCCGCGATGGTGGCAAGAGTTTCAAGAGCCTGAAGAAAGGCCTGCCGCAAAAACATGCTTATGATGTGGTGTTCCGCCATGCTTTGGCGATTGATGACACTGGCGAGAAGTTGGCCATGGGTTCGACCACCGGCAATGTGTGGGTGAGCGAAGACCAAGGCGAAAGCTGGAGTCTGGTGAGCAGCACGCTGCCGCAGGTTTATGCAGTGCGGTTTGCCTAGGCGATTTCTACTGCCGCCACATGGGCGGCAAAAGCTGGCTCAGCCATCAGCGCCTTGCAGCGGGCAAAGCGGCCATCGGCATAGGCGCTGAAATCATCAGCAGGGTTTTTATTGGCCAGCTGGATCAAACCCCACAAGGTCCACAACAGGTCGCACATCGCCTTATAGATCACCATGCGGCCATGATCAGCGGGTGAGGGTGGGCCGCTGAAATAGGCCTGCAACAACTCATGGTCTTGGGCCTCATCAAAACTGCCCTCCACTGAAAGGTCTCCCAGATCCCACATCGGGTCATTCATGCCGGAATATTCCCAATCCACGATCCACATGCGATCTCCCGTGTCGATGAAGTTTTCGCACAGCGGATCGCAATGGCAGGGTGCAAGCGGGGCGGGGTTTTTGGCGAGAACCGTGCGGATGTTTTGCGCCTGCCTCACAACACCATGATAGCCCATCGGCAAGGCTACATCCTTGGTGGACAGCACCTTGAGATACTCATCAATCATCGCAAACAGCTCAAAGCGGAATGGAAATATGCCGCCAGATTGGTGCAGACGTTTAAGGGCCTCGCCCGCGCGGGCCGCAGCATAGGGGCGTGACTTGAAACTGGCAGGCGTCATGGTTGTGGCATTTGCGATCAGTTGTGTGACCATCACACCCGATGCTGAATCTACATAAAGCAATGAGGGGCTAACGCCTGCTTCCGCCGCGATGCGCGCAGCCTCGGCCTCATGGGCGCGGTTGATATATTCCTCGGTGCCGGCGCCAGCGATGCGCAGCACCCTATCACCCAGTTGATAGACCTTGTTGGTGAGGCCACCCAAACGGGCAATAGGTCCATGATAGCTCGCCAATGCCGGAATGGATGCGACGATGGCGCGAACTGTTTTTTCATCTTCTGTTTTGACTTGATTTATGGTCATGGCCCGAACATGCTTTGCTGGCGGTGGGCTGAGAGGTTGTCATGGCGGGCGGAAAGCATCAAGGGTTTTTAGGCGCGGTTTACGGCTCCACATCAACGGATGATGTGGCCAAGCTTTATGATGGCTGGGCCGAAACCTATGATGCAGAAATGGCCGTGGCGGGCTATCGGCACCCCACCATTTGTCTGGCCTTGCTGGCGCGGCATTTGCACAGGGGCGCGGCGCCGCTGCTGGATGCGGGTGCAGGCACAGGCCTGATTGGGGAGTGGCTCAAAATCATGGGCTATCCTCAGATCGAAGCGCTGGATATTTCATCTGGCATGTTGAAAGTGGCGGTGCAGAAAAACTGCTATAGCGCTTTCCATCAGCTGGCACTTGGTGGCGCATTGCCTTTTGCCGATGGGCACTATGCGGGGATTATTTCGGCTGGTGTTTTCACCTCAGGCCATGTGGGCGCTGAGGGGCTGGATGAGCTGGTGCGGATTTGCAAGGTGGGTGGCGTGATTGTGCTGACGGTTAAAAACACGCTGTGGCATGATGGGTTTGAAGCGCATGTCAAAAAGTTGGAGGCTGTTGGCAATGTAGCCCGCGCTGAAGAGACCGCGCCTTATGTCTCGATGCCGGGCGAGGTGGGCACAGTGCCCAGCCGCGGGCTTGTTTTACGGGTGCTTTGAGCCATGAACCGGGAACCGCTTCAGAACAGTTGGTTCATGGGCGTGTTGGCTTTTGGGCTTTTTTGCCTTGGGCTTTTTGATCTGATTTTTGTGATCGTGTTCACAAGTTAACTTTGGCGCAAGTTCAAGTCTTAGTTCAGCCACCAGATGCTGGCATTCAGCACGCTGGCAAAACTGACCCAGGCGAGATAGGGCAGCATCAAATAGGCTGCGGTTCTTGCAATGTGCCAGAAGGCTCGGGTGGTGAGCAGTATCATCAGCCACAATGCTGCGATTTCAATCAGGGCCCAGCCCGGCGATTGAAGCTGGAAAAAAATCACCGACCAGAAGAAATTAAGTGCCAGCTGGATGAAAAATAAATTGAGCGCTGGCTTAGACACTTCGCCCATCAGCCACACGCGCCAAGCGGCGACAGCCATCATAATGTAGAGAAGGGTCCAGACAGGCGCAAAAATCCAGGGAGGCGGATTGAAAAACGGTTTGTTGAGCGTGGGGTACCAGGTGGTGACCGCATTGGCGGTGATAGCCCCCGACACACCCCCGACAGCCAAACACAGCACCACAAATCCCGCCAACACCAGCCACTGATTTTGCTTCATCGCATTTCACTCACGTTGAAGGGCACTTACATAATACCCTGACTTTGCCCGAAAGAACCCAAAAACATGATGCCACCAATAAAGGCAATGGCCATTCCACCGCCAATTTTTAAAACTCTTACGGAGGCTGCAAGCTTTTGGTTGTCGCCCTTGGCCAGTTTCATGGCAAAATTTTTGCCGTAAACTGTAATGATGGCAATGGTCGATACGGTGATGAATACGCCAAAACCCATGGCCAAGGTGGCGGCAATGCCAACCCAAGCAAGACCTATGGCATTGGCCGCAAGCAAAACGAGTATTGCACCCGTGCAAGGCCGCAGCCCAATAGCAATTGAAAGCGAAAGCGCTTTGGCTAATGACCAATCGCCCCGCAAATCCTGTGGCTCTGGCGTGTGCGCGTGGCCGCAATGCGCATCATGCACATGATCTACCAAGTCGGGTGTAGGGCTCACTATTTCGAAGGGAAAAGGCGTTGTCATGGTTTGCGCCTGAATGGCTGGTTTGCGCACCCAGCCCCGCAATGCGGTGAAAACAAGATAGATTCCGATACCGCAGATCATAGCATAGGACGCACTCTCAAGATAAGCCGTCACGTCTCGTACAATTCCCCCCACACTGGCCACCACAAGATAAAGGGCAGAGACCAATATGATTGCCGTCAAAGCTTGGAACATGGAACTCAAGAAAGCGACAATCAAGCCTCGTTTCAAATCATTCTCGGTGGCCAGCAGCCACGATGAAATGACCACCTTGCCATGGCCAGGCCCTGCTGCGTGAAACAGGCCGTAAGCAAAGCCGATCAGCAATAATGTGTAAGCTGCCGTAGCAGATGAGCCATCTTTCATGGCCTTTAGTGCGCCGGACATGCTGCCATAGTAAATCTGTTGCTGATCGCGCGCCCAGCCCACGGGGTCTTCCATGAATGGCGTAACAATAATGTTGCCGCTGGCATCCTTAGGTCGCACGAGAAGTTGACTTTTCTTGATCACAGTCTTGATGGTGGAATCTGCTGACACAGGGCTTGACGCCAGCATCAGCAGAGCGCCAAAGATCATCAGCAAACGAATTATTATTTGCATGACACCACCAAGGCTTGAGCGAAGAGTGAGCCAAAGTCTTCGCCATTTTCTGGCTTCCAGTCAGCTGGTTTTGTAGCCAACATAGCTTGAGTGGCGGCAATGTCTTTATCGCTTGGCACTGGTTTCAAAACCATCTCGCAGCCTTTGGGCACATCACCTTCCTGGCCCACTGGATCATCCTTGATATAGTCAAATGAAATAAAAAATTCGGGATCATAGATTTGCAAAGTGAGGGCCCCTTGGCGTGGATCATAAGGTTCTTTCAAGGGCACTTCAAAATGCAGGTGCAGCTTGCCATTGTAAGTTTGGCCAGCGCGCTTTGGCGCACCAATTTCAAGTTTTTTATTTGCGGTGTGGAAATAGGTGAAGTAATTGTAGTCGCGCAAAGCGTCCAGATTTTCTTTGGTGAGGGGCGCTAACTCATCTTGGCTATATTGACCGTCGCCATTGGTGTCCATTCCTTCAAGTGCCAGCTTGGCATAAGCATCATCAAAGGTCCATTCCACATCAACGCCCTCAACTTTGCCATCAGCATTGAAAACCAGATCAGAATGCATGCTTACCCACTGATGAGGGTGGGCCAACGCCACGGAAGGGCATGACAATAGAGCTGTTGTCAGAAAAAGTTTGCGCACACCGAAGTCTCATGAATCATTGTAAGGAATGATGGCGCATTGCGGCAAAAACATGAAGGGGCTTAGCTTAAACACTCTGTCATGTGGTCTGCGATCCCGGAGAGTAGTTTTTCATAGGCATCTGGGCCTGGTGTAAGGGTTGCGCCGATGGGATCGAGAACATTGGTTTTGGCTTCTGTCCCTTCAATTACCGTTTGGACGGCAGCATCATTGAATTGAGGCTCGCGAAAAACGCACTTCGCATGAGTGCTCAAAATCTTGGAGCGGATTTCGCCCAGTCTTTGGGCAGAGGGCGGCGACGCGGCAAAATTTGAAATGCTACCCACGGACGTAAGTCCAAAACGCCGCTCAAAATATTGATAGGCGTCATGGAACACAATGAACGGCTTGTGTTGCAAAGGTGTGAGCTGGGTTTTCAGTGTGCTTTCGAGAGCGGCGAGGCGGGCCAAGGTGGTTTCTGCGTTCTTGGCATAAGTTGCAGCATTTGGAGGGTCGGCCGTTTGCAATATTCCTGCGATGTACTTTACCATGGTCTTGGCATTTTCGGGGTCGAGCCACAAATGAGGATCAATGGTATTCGGGCTTGGTGGTGGTTCATCGGAATCAGGTTCCCATGTTCCACCTTGTCTGACAGCGTGCAGGATGAGGCCCGGTGTTTCTGACAGTTTCACAAAGGTCTTGCCGTTTACAACCTCGGTTCCGCTCAGGCTGGATAATTTGGTTTCCAGCGTGTCACCCACCAAAAACACTACATCAGACTGCTCGATGGCAAGCAATTGTTGCGGAGTGAAACTGGCGTTGTGTTCAGAGTTTTGGCCTTTCATCAACAAGACAGGCGTTTGCACATCTTGCATGACACTGGCCACCAGACTGTGCAGCGGCAGGATGGAGACGACCACCTTTGGTGCAGCAAATGCTGAGGGCGGTGTTGTGCTTAGGGCGCATAGCAGGGCAAAGGCAAATTTTCGCATCAGAAACTTCAATTATGTTATATTATAACATTGCTCTGTTGTACCTGGCACAGTCAAGTGCTGTGTTGCGACGCCGCGTTGGCTTGCAGGATCACGTATGACCTGCCAAGGAAGTTGGCATGGCTTTAGATGTTTCATATGGTGCGGCGGCTCTGGCGGGGGTTATCAGCTTTTTGTCGCCGTGTGTGTTGCCTTTGGTGCCACCTTATCTGGTTTACATTAGTGGGTATTCGCTGGAAGACCTGAAGGCGAGAGGCCATGAAACGCGGGTCGAGAATTTCGCCCATGTAATGTTCGCGGCGGTTTTGTTTGTTTTGGGGCTGAGCACCGTGTTTGTGGCACTCGGCGCATCGGCTACATTTTTTGGGCAAATGTTGCGCGCTTATTTACCCGTGCTGGCGCAGCTGGCCGGTGTTTTTATCATCATCATGGGGCTTAACTTTCTCGGCGTGTTCAAACTTTCGTTTTTGTCACGCGAGGTGCGCTATCACCAATCCGGCCAGTCCGTGGGGCTGGTTGGGGCCTATTTCACTGGTGCTGCTTTCGCCTTTGGCTGGACACCCTGCATCGGGCCGGTGCTTGCCACCATACTTTCCATTGCATCAATTGCCGAGGATGTCAGCAAGGGTGCTTCGCTGCTGTTTGTCTATTCCATGGGACTGGGCATTCCCTTTTTGATTGCAGCGGCAAGTATCAACTTTTTCTTGGGCTTTTTCGCGCGCTTCAAATCTAAACTGGGGCTTGTTGAGAAAGTGATGGGTGCGACCTTGGTGGTGACCGGTGTAATGTTTCTCACCGGCTGGATGCAAGCCATCTCCTATTGGCTCATCGAAACGTTCCCAAGCTTGGGTTCGATCGGCTAAACAGCCTAAAGTGACAAGGCGATCGCAACCATTGTGATTTGACCATTTAATGACATATCAAAACACTGTCATCCACAGGCGCTTGCTTGAATTATTTCCACTGCTGGCTAGACTAAGGTGATGACTTCGGAATTGTTCAAGAAACTGGAAGGCATTCAAGCTGTGGTGTTTGATGCCTATGGCACGTTGTTTAACGTGGCTTCGCCTGTTGATAAACTGGCCAGCACGATTGGCGAAAAATCAATAGCGGTGGCAAAGCTTTGGCGGCAAAAGCAACTTGAATATACTTGGTTGCGCAGCCTGATGGGTGTGCATGCTGATTTCTGGACGGTCACACGCGAGGCGCTTGATCATACGCTTGAATCTTACGAAATAGTGGAGCCTGGACTCGCTGATGAGTTGATGACGCTTTATCTAAAGCTTGATGTCTTTGACGATGTTGCTACCACCGTGGCTGCATTGCGGGCCAAAGGTCGGCGCTGTGCTGTGTTGTCCAATGGCAGCCCTTCAATGCTGGATTCTGCCCTGCGCCATGCGGGGATTGAGAAGCATTTTGAGCATGTTCTTTCTGTTGAAGAGGTGGGAGTTTATAAGCCAAGCCGTCGGGTGTATCGGCTGGTGTTGCAGAAGATGCAGGTTGTTGATGCACCTTCCATTTGCTTTGTTTCGGCCAATTCCTGGGATGCCCAAGCAGGCGCGCAATTTGGCTTTCAAGCCGTTCGGCTGGCTCGCACATCTGTGGTGGCAGATCGGATTCCTGGAAAGCCAACGGCAGTGATTGATAGTTTGGGAAAACTGTTGGAACTGGTCTAAGCCGAGCGCCGCGTTCCCAAATAGGCTTCACTGCGGCTTCTGGCATGGGCGCGCACGGCATCGCCGAAGGCGGTGAACAGCTTTACTGAATCTGGGTTCTCGCTCGCCCGAAACTCCGGATGCCACTGTGTGCCAAAAGCAAAAGCACGCGCACCTTTGACGGACACCGCCTCGACAATGCCGTCGGGTGCTGTGGCTTCTATATTCAGGCCCGCACCCAGGGTCTTGACGCCTTGACGGTGGATTGA
>JAGWUY010000004.1 GCA_028868255.1 Alphaproteobacteria bacterium
TCGGAACGCTGAGATAATCAAACAGCGCCGTGAGATTGGGGTAGGTTTTATTGTTGTAGACAATAAAACCAGCATCCACCGCGATCTGGCCTTCAGGCACGTCCACCTGCACTGTGTTGGCATGTCCGCCCAAGCGCCCGTCGGCTTCAATCAAAGTCACATTATGGCGCTGCGACAAAAGCCACGCCGCAGAAAGACCAGAGATGCCAGAGCCAATAACGGCAATTTTCTGAATGGGCATTAAATGAGCGCCTTGTTGTTGCATGATTATACGTGCCAAATCTACTGAAGGTTCATTTGGGTTACCAAGATGATCCGCCATCATGGCAACTGCGTTTGAAGCAGCATGAGCACAGCCGCAATACAAAAGAATCTGCCGTGGAAAACCGTGTGGATCACAGGTGCGTCAACGGGCATTGGCCGTGAAATAGCATTGCTTTTGGCGCGCGCGGGACTAACTGTCGCGGCCTCCGCCAGGCGCGCAGATATGCTTACAGGTCTGCACCCCAATATTCACGCCTATCCCTTAGACGTGACGGATGGTGCTGCCGTGGCTCAAACGGTGGCAAAGATAGAGCATGAACTTGCGCCTATTGATCTCGCCATCATGGCCGCTGGAGTCTATCAGCCCATATCAGCAGATCAGATTGACCCCGCAGTTTTTTCATCATTGATGGGTGTGAACTATCAAGGCGTAGTTAATGCTCTGGCATCTTTGCTGCCCGTCATGCGCGTGCGGGGCAGAGGCCATGTGGCGTGGATAGCTTCAGTCGCGGGCTACCGCGGCCTTCCCAAGGCCGCAGCCTATGGCCCCACCAAAGCAGCCTTGATTAATCTGGCCGAATGCCTGAAACCCGAGCTTCAGCGCCAAGGCATCACTGTCAGTGTGGTCAATCCAGGTTTTGTGGCAACGCCCATGACGAAAGATAATGACTTCCCCATGCCATTTCTCATGCAGCCAAATGAGGCCGCTTCTCGCACCATTGCAGGCTTGGCCAAAGGCAAATTCGAGGTGGCTTTCCCCACTCGTTTTGTAGCGATTTTAAAATTCGCCCGCTGCTTGCCCTATGGCCTCTATTTCTGGATCATCTCAAAGGCTATCCTGAAATAATCACGTCAGCATCAAAACTTTGGTACCCAACTGCACCGTCGCGTAAAGATGAATGACATCAACATTCAACATGCCAATGCAGCCGGCCGTGCGCTTTTCACCAATATCTTCAGGCTTTGCCGCACCATGAATGCGGTTCACCGTATCAACGTCGCCCTTGTAGAGGTAAAGTGCGCGTGCCCCTAAGGGATTTTCCGGGCCACCGGGCATCCCCGCAGGCAGATATTTTGCCAAATTGGGTTGAACTTGAATGTGGTAGGGGGCGGGAATCCAAATCGGCCATTCCGCCATTTTGTTGATGGTGACCACACCCGACCATGCATGCGCCGACTTTCCCAGCGAAACGCCATAGCGTGTCGCTTTGCCCGGGGCTGTCACATGAAATAGCCAGCTTTTGCGCGAATCGACCACAATGGTG
Source organism: Alphaproteobacteria bacterium (assembly GCA_028868255.1). Classification (GTDB taxonomy): domain Bacteria; phylum Pseudomonadota; class Alphaproteobacteria; order Rhizobiales; family Aestuariivirgaceae; genus Aestuariivirga. The sequence goes on from JAGWUY010000004.1 coordinate 1,530, forward strand.
CCAACTGGCAGATTGGCCTCATAGCTCACATCCTGGCGCTGAAATTTGTATTCAACCTCTTTGGCCTGCTTCACATCAATCTTGAATGGTTCATTGGCCAAGGCAAACGCTGGTGCGGCAAGGCTGGCGCCCGCAGCGAGTCCCGATCCAACAAAGTGACGACGTGTGATCATTTTAACAACCCCATCAAACCACGCTGGCCTCCCAGCGGAAAATGGCGGAAGAAGAGGGATTCGAACCCTCGGTAGGCTATTCACCTACGCACGCGTTCCAGGCGTGTGCCTTAAACCACTCGGCCATCCTTCCGCATGTTGCGGGTGAGGCGCTGGAACAGTGGGGTGCGCCTCCGTCATAACGGCGCTGGGAGTAGCCTATTGCGCTTGCCTGTTCAAGCATTTGTGAGTGTTATTTTTTGGATGAAATCTTATCTTGGTGCTGTAAGTTGAACAAACAGGAGAACGCAATGCTCTTTTCCAGCCGCAAACCCGGAACAATCACCAAGGATCAGGCCTTGCCCGGTCGCAGCGCGCCGATACCCACGGCAGAAAACCATTTTGTGAACGGCCATGCGCTGAAAGGCCCATATCCTGCAAGCTGCAAAACCATCATCTTCGCACTCGGCTGCTATTGGGGGGCCGAGCGGAAATTTTGGACTGTGCCCGGAGTCTGGGTCACAGCGGTGGGCAATGCCGGCGGATTCAGCCCCAATCCAACTTATGAGGAAGTGTGTTCCGGCATGACGGGTCACGCCGAATCCGTCTTGGTGGTGTTTGATCCGTCTCAAGTAAGTCTCGAAGCTTTGGTCAAAGTATTTTACGAAGCCCATGACCCCACGCAAGGCATGCGGCAAGGCAATGATGTGGGCACACAATATCGTTCGGCCATTTACTGGACGGATGCGGGGCAAGAAGCTGTGATCCGTGCAGCAACACAAGCCTACCAGCAGGCCTTGGGTAAGGCGGGCATGGGCAAGATCACGACAGAGCTGACGCCTGCCGGTCCCTTCTATTTTGCTGAAGCCTATCACCAGCAATATCTGGCCAAGAACCCACATGGCTATTGCGGGCTGGGCGGAACTGGCGTTGTCTGCTCCATCGGCACTGGAGTAGCCGCTTGAGCAAAAAGCAAAGCCACAAGCCAGGAGTTGAACTTGGATCAGCGCTGATCCAGCTTGAACGTCTGGCGCGGCTTCTGCGGCAAGCCAGTCAAACGCAAGGCCTGAACCCCGCGCAGTGGGAGGCCTTGCGTTATGTATCGCGGGCCAATTTTTTGTCTAACACACCAGGGGCCTTGGCGCGTTATCTGGGGGCCACCAAAGGCACCACCTCACAAACGGTCTTGGCCTTGATCAAGAAGGGCCTTGTTGTAAAAACCACACGCAGTGCTGATGCCCGTTCTGTGATATTAACTTTGAGCGAAGCAGGGCAAATGGCACTGCGCGATGACCCACTCAGAGGTATTGAAAAATCGCTTGCCGCGCTGAAGCCAAAAACTGCCTTGCGCTTTGGCAAGGGCCTAACCATTATTTTGGGTGACGAAACGGAACGGCAAAATGAACCTCTATTTGGCGTTTGCACAACCTGCGCCCATGCGGCCCTTAAACATGGCCTTACACACTGCAAAGCAGAAGCTGTTTCCATTCCTGAAGATGAAACACACAAACTGTGTTTTCATTTTAAGATGAAAAAATAGATCGGGTTGCACATTGAATGGGCCGATTTTTATCTACCCTTCTCCCATTGGGAGAAGGTGCCCAACGGGCGGATGAGGGCCTTGCAGCAATGGTGGTGGTAGAAATTTTGCACTGGCGAGCGCGAGGCAAGTCCCTCATCCGACGCTGCGCGCCACCTTCCCCCAACGGGGGAAGGTTGAAAGTTAAATCTGAAGTGGTTTTACTTAAAAGAATTTCGAAGCCTAAGGATCCCACAGCCCGTGCAGTCTTTGCGCGGCAATGCGTGCAAAACTCATATGCACAGCGCGCCGCCGAGACGCATGCAGCGGGTGCTCTGACGCAGGCCGAATGATCTCTGCCCCCCAATGATCGGCAATAATCAATCCTGCTTCCTGCGGGATGAGACCAGCATCCATGCTTTGCGGTATGGCAAAGGAAAACTGATCGCAATAGTCACGGTACTCCGGCCATTTGTTGTCGGCTTTGAAATCTTCCGGCGATGATTTGATTTCAATGATCCACAATAGTCCTTTGGGAGATAGAGCAATCACGTCTGCGCGCCGACCAGAGTTAAGCGTGAACTCCGTGAGCATGGCAAAATCATGGGCGCGCAACAGCCGGCCAACGCCACGTTGGATCAGGCTGGCCGTTTCAGATTGACGGCCATCAGGCTTGAGGGCTGATCCCACAATCTCCATTTATTCTTCTTGGAATTTATCGGCCACCAATGCATCCAGCGCGGCCATGGCCTGTTCGGCCTGCGGGCCTGAAGCTTCAACAGTAATGGACGTGCCAATGCTGGCCGCCAGCATCATCAAGCCCATAATGGATGTGGCAGGCACGGTTTGTCCGTCCTTGCTCACAGTGATATTGGCATCGAAGCCTTCGGCACACTTCACAAATTTGGCCGAGGCCCGGGCGTGCAGGCCACGTTGGTTAATGATGGCAAACTCGCGGATCAGCGTCGTCAATCAGTCCCCCTGCAGCACTTGGGATGCGATGTTGATATATTTGCGCCCCGCATCCTGTGCCGCTGAGGCAGCTTTGGCCAAGGTGCAATCCTTGCGAACGCGCGCCAGCTTGACCAGCATGGGCAAGTTTAAGCCGGCCACCACTTCAACACGGCCTTCTTCCAAAAGTGAAATGGCAAGATTGGATGGGGTGCCACCAAACATATCTGTCAACACAATAACGCCAAGTCCAGCGTCTACCTTGGCAATCGCTTCTGCGATGTCATTGCGCCGCGTATCCATCCGGTCTTCAGGGCCAATGCAAATGGCCAGCATTTGTGATTGCTTGCCCACCACATGTTCCAAGGCGCTGATAAATTCATCGGCCAATCGGCCATGGGTGACAAGCACCAACCCGATCATTGTCTCAATGTCCTTCGTGTCATTCTAATCGTCCCAAAACGCAAAGAACGCTTTATCTAGCGTGTTTTGCGTAGTTTGAAACGTGTTTTATTTAGCGCACCAACGCCCTAATCTTGGCCGCCGCTCCGGCAGTCTTGGCGTCGATCCAAAAGTGCCGAATGGCAAAGCCCAGAATTTCAGTTGTTTGCTCATCTTCAGGTGGCATGCGATCAATCTTGCTATGGTCGGCCAAATCAATCACCAAATCCAAGGATGCTTCGGGGCAATAGGGCAGCGCAACAATGCCAATACCACGCAATTCGATTTTTCCAGCGAGACGAGCAGGGGGGCTCAGCAACAATTGGTCAGCAACCCGCTGCACCACCACTTGATCATCCGCAACCAATGTGGCCTTTAGCAAATCCGCGCCTAGCCCATAACCAACGCCGTCAATCAACCTCAAAGCCAAATCAGATTTGCCAGCGCCTGATGGGCCGCGGATTAACACTCCAGTTTCCCCAATCACGACAGCACTGGCATGAACGGTGATCATTGATGATCCGCAGGTGACCAGCCTTCAGGCAAGGCCGGAACGCGCACCACAAAACGCGCTCCCAAAATGGGCTTTTCACCTTCTCCCTCCACTTTGCCCAAGCGGTTTTCAGCGTAAATGCGGCCCTTATGCGCCTCCACAACCTGCCGTGAAATGGCAAGTCCTAAGCCTGAATTGCGCCCAAAGCTTTGGTGCGGGCGATCTGTGTAGAAGCGTTCAAACACCCGTTCCAGATTTTCAGGCCGGATGCCAGGGCCAGAATCTTCAACCCGAACTTCAACATCTGCGCCCACACGCCGTAATCGTACGCTGATCTTGGTGCCAGCCGCAGTGAAGGAGCGGGCATTGTCAATCAAGTTACGGAACACCTGCCCCAATCGCCCATCATTGCCCAGCACGGCATATTTATTTTCCAGTTTGTGGCGATCCGTCACCGGCTGCACCACAAGAAGAATTTCTGCGTCTTCAGGTTTGGCTGTTTCATTGGCCAAACCAACGATGGACCCCAGAAGCTTGGAAAGGTCAACCGGGTGAATTTCGGCCCGCGCCAATTCAGCATCAAGGCGCGAAGCATCTGAAATATCGGTGATCAGGCGGTCCATGCGTTTCACATCATGCACCACGATTTCAATTAAGCGCTGGCGCTGTTCATCCGTTTTGACAAACGACAAAGTTTCTACAGCACTGCGCAGCGAAGTGAGTGGGTTTTTGAGTTCATGGCTGACATCGGCGGCAAAAGCTTCAATCGCTTCAATACGTTGATAAAGCGCTGTCGTCATATCGCGCAGTGATCCTGAAAGCTGGCCAATCTCATCTTTGCGTGCGGTGAAATCCGGAATCTCAACCCGTTTGTTGATGCCGCGCCGCACGCGCACGGCTGCTGCCGAAAGCCGGCGAATGGGTTGCGCAATTGTCCCGGCCAACAAGGCTGAAAGCAGAAGGGCCACCAATGCAGCAAAACCAAAAGTGAGAATCACCACCCGCCGCTCCGCACTTAACACCGCGTCAATTTCACCGCCTTTGGTGGAAAGAACCAAAGCGCCCAGCACCGCGCGGAATCGTTGCACAGGCACGGAGACCAGCACAATGATTTCGTGATTGATATTGAGTCGCACCACACTCACCGTTGCGCCATTGAGCGCTGCCGCCACTTCGGGGTTGGAGCTGTTGTTGTCCATCCCATAATCTACATGCAGCGGATAGTCATAAGAGAATAGCCAGTCGATTGGCTTGGCAAAAAACTTCCAGGCGGCTTGCAGGGGAGTCAGAGTCTCAGGCTTGGAAAAACCATTTTCCACAATATCATTGCCACCATAAAGCGAAATTGAGTCGACCAACAAATTGCCGCCTGGGTCAATAATTTGAGCGCGGATCGTAGTATTGGCCAAAAGCCTGCGCAACACAGGCCCAGCTGTTTCAGGCGAAATTGGAAAATCAAGATTTGCGCCGTAACTTTCAGTACCATCAGGGTTGATCTGATCACCAAGGGACTGCGGGTTAATTTCAATAGCGCTGGTATCTGCCGTTGCAGAGCCTGCGATAGCGGCGGCTATAATTTGACCCTGCACCATCAAACTTTGTACGCGCGCATTAATCAGGCTTTGGCGATATTGATTAAAAAACAATATTCCCATGGCCAAAACCACAAGACCCAAAATATTGATTAGCGCAATGCGCGCCATCAAGCTGCCGGGCGCAAAACGATTGAAAAAGCCGCGCGGCTTTACCGCTGCAATCTGCGTATCGTCTTGCTCCGGCAGATCTTCGGTATCATAACGATTCTGGTTTTCGCTCACGGGCACAGGCCCTATTGTTCCTTGAAGCGATAGCCGACGCCATAGAGGGTTTCAATGCCATCAAAGCTGTCATCAACCTGGGTAAACTTTTTACGCAGGCGCTTGATGTGGCTATCAATCGTGCGGTCATCCACATAAACTTGATCGTCATATGCGGCATCCATCAGCGCATCGCGGCTTTTCACAATGCCGGGGCGCAACGCGAGGGCTTGCAGGATCAAAAATTCAGTCACCGTTAAAGTCACGGGTTTGCCGGCCCAAGTGCAGGCATGACGATCAGAATCCATGGCTAACTTGCCACGTTCAATAATTTTGGTGGCATCCGTGGCCACAGGCGCACCATCGCGTGGAACGGCACGGCGCATCACCGCTTTGACGCGCTCTACCAGCAGGCGTTGCGAAAATGGCTTCTTTACAAAGTCATCAGCGCCCATCTTGAGGCCGAACAATTCGTCGATTTCGTCATCCTTGGAGGTGAGGAAAATCACAGGCATGTCGGTTTTCTGGCGAATGCGGCGCAACAGCTCCATGCCATCCATGCGCGGCATTTTGATATCGAAAATCGCCATGTCCGGCGGGTTGTCTTGCAGGCCCTGAAGGGCCGCAGCACCATCATTGTATTTTTGCACCGTATAGCCTTCGGCTTCCAGCACCATGCCAACCGATGTTAGAATGTTGCGATCATCATCAACCAGAGCCACTATTGGCATGAGAGTTTCCCTTTGTTTGCGTAAAAGCCGCTTAGGTGTGAAACTGGAACAAATTGTGGCAAAGATAACTAGAACAAATTATGGCAAATAGCGAGAGGGCAGGCAACGATCATGCCAAATACGAAAGATGATATTTTAGCTTTGCTGCGCAACACCAAGACCGGAGCACTATCGGTGATTGATTTTGAGACCAAAGACCCTTTTGTGGCGTTGGTCAATGTGGCTTGTGATCAAGCGGGCTTGCCATTTTTTCTGTTTTCAAAACTAGCCCGCCACACCAAATCGCTGTTGGCAGATCGGCGGGCTTCTTTGCTGGTGTCAGACATGCCAGAACAGGCAGATGCCCTCACCGGTTTACGCGCCACTTTTGTGGGGCGCATGGTTCGGATTGAAGACAGCGCCATGCGGCACGATTATTTGATCAAACACCCCTATGCCGAAACCTATATTGATTTTGGCGATTTCAGCTTCTGGCGCATGACGCCTGAAAAAATATTTGTGGTGGGGGGCTTCGGCCGCATCCAATCCTATGATGCAGCTGAAATATTTTAGATCAGCAATTCCTTCGGGGGTTCCTTGGCTCCGGTCATAAAGGCCACAGCATCTGACATTGAATATTCTTTGGGGTTGATCACGCACAGGCGCTTGCCCAAGCGGTGAATATGAATGCGGTCACACACCTCAAACACATGCGGCATGTTATGACTGATCAGAACGATGGGAAGGCCACGCTTACGCACGTCGCGAATCAATTCCAGCACGCGGCGTGATTCTTTCACACCAAGGGCAGCGGTGGGTTCATCCATGATCACAACCTTGGACCCAAACGCGCAAGCCCGCGCCACAGCAACGCCCTGGCGTTGGCCGCCTGACAGTGTTTCGACAGGCTGGTTGATGTTCTGAATGGTCATCAGGCCCAGCTCAGACAGTTTGTCACGTGCAAATTTCTGCATCGCGGCCCGGTCTGACATGCGCAGGAATTTGCCAAGGAAACCAGGTTTTTTAATTTCGCGTCCCAGGAACATATTATCGGCAATGGAGAGAGCAGGCGACAAAGCAAGGTTTTGATAAACCGCTTCAATGCCAGCAGCACTGGCCTCTTGTGGGCCTTTGAAGTTGATCACTTTGCCTTCCAGCGTGATCTCGCCATGGTCGGGCGTCACAGCGCCGGTGATGGCTTTGATCAGGCTGGATTTGCCTGCACCGTTATCCCCAATCACGCCCAGCACTTCGCCGGGATAGAGATCAAAGTCAGCCCCGTTCAGCGCCACCACAGTGCCGTAGCGCTTGAACAGGCCACGGGCTTTGAGGATGGGTTCGCCTTTCTCAAGATTAGGCTGATTTGGTGCCTTGCTCACGGCCTCGTAATGTTCAACGGCTTGCACCTTTGGAATTGTCTTGACGGCCACCGCTTTCACAGCCGCCTTCTTGGCTGCTGGCTTTTTGGCAGGTTTCGCCACTGGTTTCTTGGCAACCACTTTCTTCGCACTCACTTTGAAGCCCTCCGCAACCATTGGTCAATTGCCACAGCGATGATGGTCAGGCAGCCCGAGGCAAAGAGTTGCCAATAGCTATCGACACCCGCAAGTGACAGGCCTGTGTTAAACACGCCGACGATAATGGCCCCCAGCACCGAACCCGCGATCGAGGCACGCCCGCCAAACAGCGAGGTGCCGCCGATCACCACAGCAGTAATGGAATCAAGGTTCACAGTTTCAAAAGCGATAGGTGAAATGGATTGAACGCGACCAATAGCAATCCAGCCACCAATGCCACAGATGAGGCCTGCGAGTGCGTAAACCGATATCAAGGTCTTATCGATCTGGATACCGGAAAGCATCGCCGCATCAGGATCATCGCCGACGGCATGCACATGGCGGCCCCAAGCCGTGCGGTTCAGCATATACCAAGCGATACCAGCCAAAATCAGCATGGCAAAGCTACCGTAAATAATGGCAGCATTGCCGATATTGAGCGGCGTGCCAAACCACAACAAACCCGGTGCTTTTTCTACGAGATCGGCATTGCGTACGGATTCAGAACCTGTGTACCAAAGCTTGAGTGAATTGAAGATATAAACGGTGCCAAGTGTTACGATGAAGGGCGGAATGCGCGCTTTCGTAACCAGAAGCCCGTTGAATGCCCCCATTAGGGTGCCAATCGCCATCCCTACGGGAATGATCACATATTCGGGCAGGCCATAAATTGTGCCCAAGCGCCCCATCACCATGGCTGAAATCACCAGCATGGCCCCAACAGAAAGATCAATACCCGCAGTGAGGATCACGATGGTTTGGGCAATCGCCACAATACCGGTTACAGTCACTTGCTTGAGAATAGTGGATAATGTGCTGGCCGACATAAAATTGTGAGCAATAAGCCCAAATGCCAAAACACTGACGATCAGAATGATGGCGGGAATAGCCGTGGGGTTGGCTCCCAAATAACGTCGCGCCCTCGCGATCAGGTGGTTGTCATCGGTTTCAAAGCTGGCGACAGTTTTGTCGGCCTCATTCAGCTTGGCTTCGAAATCGGAAATGGTCTTGGTTGGCGCATTACTATCGCTCATGCCTGTTTCCCCTGCGTTTATTCAGCTTCTTGCGAGCTGATACACGAAGGGCGACTTTACCGTCGCCCTTCGCTTCGTCAAGTCATTATCAAAGGGAGATTAACCCCAGCACTTTGCCAGGCCTTCCTTGGTGTCGATCGACTTCACGCCAGCAGCTGGCTTGTCGGTCACCAGGTTCACACCGGTGTTGAAGAAGCTCAGGCCTTCAGAAGCCTTTGGCTTGGTGCCATCAGCAGCGAATGCCTTAATAGCTTCAATGCCCTTGGCAGCCATCAACAATGGATATTGTTGTGATGTTGCACCGATCACGCCTTCAGCTACGCTCTTCACACCGGGGCAACCGCCGTCAACGGAAACGATGATGGCTTGCTTTTCCTTGCCAGCAGCCTTGAGGGCAGCATAAGCGCCTTCAGCTGCGGGTTCGTTGATGGTGTAAACCACGTTGATGTCAGGGTTCTTGGCCAGCAATGTTTCCATCGACTTCTGGCCGCCTTCTGGGTTTGCACCTGAAGATTCGTGACCAACAACGCGAGGATCCTTTTCTGAGCCCATAACCTTCAGGTCTGGAACATCAATGCCGAAGCCCTTGAGGAAGCCTGTGTCGCGGGCAACGTCAACCGAGATGTTATCTTTGTTGATGTCGAGCATGGCGATCTTGGCATCCTTGGCCTTGTCACCCATGGTGGCCTTGGCCCATTGACCAATCAGAATGCCAGCTTCGAAGTTGTCGGTGGCAAAGGTCATGTCTTGAGCTTCAGCATCGCCCAGTGGTGTATCGAGAGCAATCACCAATGCGCCCTTAGCCTTGGCAGCCTTCAAAGCTGGAGCAACGGAATCGTTCGAAGCTGTGATCAGAATGCCCTTGGCGCCTGCAGCAACGCAATTTTCAATGGCCGAGATCTGAGGAGCAGCGTCGCCGTCCTTTTCACCAGCATAGGCTTGGAAATCCAAACCAGCATCCTTGGCAGCGGCAGCAGCACCTTCCTTCATTTTCACGAAGAAGGGGTTGGTGTTATTCTTGGTGATCAAGCAGGCCAATGTGCCAGCTGAGGCAACAGAAGCGAAGCTTGTGAGCGCTACGCCGATGAGGGCAGCTTTCAAAACTGATTTCATAAAATATCCTCCCATGGAACGGCTTCTTGATTGAAGCCGCAAACCGAATGTTTTTTACAACATGAAGAGCGGCCTGATTGCTTCAGACCCCTTTCCACTTTGATAATGACTCAGAAATTTGCCCTCTGTCAATAAGTAAATCGGAATGATTTATTTATTGACTTGGCCTGCCCCTTGGTGAAAGCTGTGTTCAACAAACAAACTGCTTAAGCAATAAGCAGTCGGGAAACGCAAACTTGAATTTTGGCTATGCAGCACAGGGTCTTGACGTCGGCCAAGGGTCTGGTCGGGCGGCGCGTGGCACAACGCAAAATGGCCTGCGGCTTTATAATGAACGATTAGCGCTGTCCTTGATTCGACAATATGGCCAATTGCCCAAAGCTGAAATTGCGCGACTGACCGGTCTCTCGGCGCAAACCGTTTCAGTCATCGTGCGGCATTTGGAGCGCGATAAATTGGTGCTGGCGGGGGCCAAGCAGCGCGGCAAAGTTGGCCAACCCTTGGTGCCCTTCAAGCTAAACCCTGATGGAGCTTTTGCCATTGGCCTTAAAGTGGGGCGCAGATCAGGTGATATGGTTCTGTTGGATTTAACGGGCAATGTGCGCGCCATTCTGCGCCAGCCCTACCATTTCCCCACACCTAAACAATTTTTGGCCTTTGCTGAAAAAGGCATCAAGACTTTAACAACGAAGTTGCCTAAGGCAATGCGTGGCCGCATTTCAGGCCTTGGAATCGCTGCTCCTTTTGAATTGTGGAATTGGGAGGAAGAGGTGGGTGCCCCGCATGAGGTGCTGGAAGCTTGGCGTGATTTTGACCTGATGGGTGAGGTGGCCAAGCTGTGTGATTTTCCGGTGCACCCCTGTAATGATGCCACAGCGGCCTGTTCAGCTGAATTGCTGTTTGGACGTGGGGCGACTGTGCCGGATTATGCCTATTTCTATGTGGGCTATTTTATCGGTGGCGGTTTGGTGTTGAATGGCAGCCTGTTTCAGGGCCACACGGGCAATGCCGGGGCCCTAGGCTCCATCCCTGTGCCGCGTCATGGGGGTGGGTCAGAACAACTCATCCGATCCGCGTCGCTTTATACATTGGAACAGGCCTTGCGCGAAAGCGGCCTAAATCCGAACATGTTATGGAATCTGGAAAACGAATGGTCAGATGCAGGAAAATTGCTTGATGACTGGATTACCAAAGCAGCGCGCGGCATGGCGCAAGCCAGTGCAGCCATAGCCAGCATTTTGGAGTGTCGTGAAATCGTGATTGATGGGGCCATGCCGCCCAATGTGCGCAAGAAGTTGGTTGAGGCAACCGCACAGGCATTGAAGCACACCAATATGAGCGGCATTACACCTTTCAATTTGCGCGAAGGCGCAATTGGGCGCGATGCCCGTGCAATAGGTGCAGCCAGCCTTCCACTATTTGCAAATTTCATCATTGACCGTGACATTCTATTCAAAGAGGCTTTCTGAATATGCTTAAAAATATTGATCCGTTGCTCAGTCCCGATCTGCTGCGCGCGCTGTGCGCCATGGGGCATGGCGATGAAATTGCCATTGTAGATGGCAACTATCCAGCTGAAACCGATGCCAAACGCCTGATCCGCATGGATGGCCATTCCGCAACAGCACTTCTGGATGCCATACTTTCGGTTATGCCATTGGATGACATGGTGCCTGATTGTGCCTTCCGCCCGGCAGCCTATCTCGACCCCAATAACATGCAGCCCATTTTCACAGAGTTTGAGACAATCGTGAAAAAGCATGAGCCGGAGCGCAAGGTGAAGGCCTTGGTGGGGGCTGATTTCTACAACCGAGTCAAAGGCTGCTATGCTATCGTCGCTTCAGGCGAAGCGCGGCTTTATGGCAATATCGTTCTGAAAAAGGGTGTTATCCATCCCAGATAATGCGGCAGTTCCTGCTGTTGCTGTTGGCGGGCTTTGGTTTTAAAGCCAGCGCCATGATCGTTCTTGCCCTCGATACGTCTTTAGCCAGTTGCTCGGCCTGCGTCTACGACGCGGGCCGTGGCCTTCTGTTGGCGGAAGCCTTTGAGGAGATGGAGCGCGGCCAAGCCGAAGCTTTGCCGCCCATGGTTCAGAAGGTGATGGCACAGGCCCACCTATCCTACGCCCAGCTTTCGCGCATCGCCGTCACCACCGGCCCCGGCACCTTTACAGGCATTCGCATTGGCCTCAGTTTTGCGCGTGGACTGGGTTTAACCTTGGGCGTGAAGGTGGTGGGAATTGACACCACGAAGGCAGTGGAAGTGGCTGTTGCTGAAGTTTTTTCTCAAGTTCATGTGATCCATCAAGCAGGCGCGAGTGGATTTTTCTACCACTGGCAAAAAAACAATTCTACAAATATAGAAATATTGAATTTGGATGCCATTCTGGCACGAATTCCGGCTGGCGAGGCGCTTCTTGTGGGATCAGGCGCGGTCAAAGTAAAGGAGCTTTCCGGGCGACTAGACCTAGCTCTGCAAGCTGATTTGAACCTGCCACGTGCGTCGCGGTTTGTGGCCTATGCAGCAAGCCTGCCTAATCCCAACCAGTTTCCCGAACCCACCTATCTGCGCCAGGCTGATGCCAAGCCGCAAAGCACGGCCTTGCGCCCTCTGGCAAACATGGCCCTACGTCCGGTCAACCCTGAAACAGACCTGGCGACTCTGGCAACACTCCACCAAACTTCCTTTGACCATGGCTGGACAGAAAGCGACATTTCTCAAATGCTGGCAAGCCCAGGCTATGCTGCACTGTTGGCCGAAACACCTGATGGCCCTGCCGGATTTATTCTCTACCGTATGGCCGCAGATGAGGCCGAAATCATCACCTTTGCGGTTGATCCTGCTTTGCGCCGCCGGGGCGCGGGCCAAGCACTGCTGAGCCACGCCATCGCCATTCTAAAATCAGTGGGCCTGACCAAGCTCTACCTTGATGTGGCAGCAACCAACCATGAGGCAATCGGACTTTACCGCAAGGCAGGCTTTGCGGATGCGGGTCTGCGCAAGGGCTATTATGCAAGAACGAATGGCCCGGCAGAGGATGCGCTGGTGCTGGCGCTGTCTCTGGTCTGATGGCGCGCTTGCGCGCCAGCCTGATTTTGGTTGGCTTCCTCGGCCTGACCTTGGCCTCAATGCCAATTCAGGCCTTTCTGGTGTTGGTCCGCGCGAAAGCAGCGCGAAATCTGCCTTGTTACTACCACCGCATCATGATCCGCCTTTTGGGTGTGACTGTCACTGTAAAAGGTATTCCACCCACAGCACCAGCCCTGCTGGTCAGCAATCATGTCTCATGGCTTGATATTCCGGCCCTCAGTGCGGCTTTGCCCTTATCCTTCATTGCCAAACGTGAAGTAGCGGGCTGGCCGCTTTTTGGCTGGATGGCCAAATTACAGCGTACCGTGTTCATCAACCGCGAAAGCCGCATCAGCACACACGCTTCCACCAAGGAAATTGAGGCTCGCTTGCAAAACAATGAGGTGCTGGTCTTATTTCCGGAAGGCACCTCGGGTGACGGCAAATCTGTGAAGCCCTTCAAATCTTCCTATTTCAGTGTGGTAGATCAACTTTCCGTTCCAGTCATCCCGGTCATCCTCGCTTTTCGGGGCCAGCACGGCTTGCCCCTCACGAAAAGGCAGCGGCCAAGCCTCGCCTGGTATGGCGACATGGATTTGCTGCCCCACTTGTGGGCGGCGCTGAAAGCCGGCCCAATAACTCTAGACGTGCGGTTCTGTGAGGCCCTGCCGAAAGCCCACCGTAAGGTGATAGCCAAACAGGCCGAAGCCACAATCCGCAAAGGCTTGGTGGAAGCGCTTCACGCCAGCCCGGATTTGGGCTAGCAGAGCGGCATGAACAAGAAAGTTTTTGTCAAAACCTATGGCTGCCAGATGAATGTCTATGACAGCCAGCGCATGACTGATGTGCTGGCCCCTTTGGGTTATCTGGAGACGGATACGGCCGAGGCGGCTGATCTGGTGATTTTGAACACCTGTCACATCCGTGAAAAGGCAGTCGAAAAAGTTTATTCCGAGCTCGGCAAACTGCGTGACATGAAAGCTGCCAAAGCTGAACAAGGCCGAGACATGATTTTGGCTGTGGCTGGCTGCGTAGGGCAGGCAGAGGGCGAACAGATCACCAAGCGCATGAAGGCGGTTGATCTGGTCTTCGGCCCCCAAACCTATCACCGCTTGCCAGAACTTCTGGAACAGCGCCGCTCAAAAGGGCGCGCCGTGGTGGAAACCGAATTTTCAGTTGATGACAAATTTGCTGGGCTGGGCCGTGAACAGGTGCGAAACCCCCTGTCACGTGCGGTGACCGCCTTTCTCACCATTCAGGAAGGCTGCGATAAATTCTGCACCTTCTGCGTGGTGCCATATACGCGTGGGGCCGAATTTTCGCGGCCTCAAGCGCAGGTTTTGGACGAGGCCCGCAAACTGGCAGATCAGGGTGTCCGCGAACTCACTTTGCTTGGCCAAAACGTAAATGCCTATCGTGGTGTGGCAGTAACGGGGGCACCATCAAGTTTGGGCAAGCTGGTCGCAGAACTGTCATTGATCTCTGGCATTGAACGAATCCGTTATATGACCAGCCATCCCCGCGATATGACCGATGATTTGATTGAGGCCCATGGCAGCAATCCCAAGCTCATGCCGTTTTTGCATCTGCCGGTTCAATCCGGCTCAGACCGTGTGCTGAAAGCCATGAACCGCGGCCACACGGCGAATGACTATCTCAAGCTCATTGCCCGAATCCGCGCCGCTCAGCCCGCCATCGCCCTTTCGGGTGATTTTATTGTGGGCTTTCCGGGAGAGACGGATGCAGAGTTTGAAGCCAGCCTTGATCTGATCCGTGAGGTCAAATACGCCTCAGCTTTCTCGTTCAAATATTCACCCCGCCCCGGAACACCCGCAGCCGAAAACAAAAACCAGATCCCCGAGGATGCGAAGTCTGGCCGTCTGGCCCGCCTGCAAGCTGTGCTGGCTGAACAGACCAAGACGTTCAACCAGGCTTGCGTTGGCCTCACCTTGCCGGTGCTGGTGGAAAAGCCGGGCCGCCGCGCAGGCCAAATGATCGGCCGCTCGCCCTATTTGCAATCGGTGCATCTGGAGATCGGAACTGACCATCTGGGCCAGATTGTGCAAACCCAAATATTAGCTGTTGGTTCAAATTCACTTTCAGGGCAATATAGGCCCACAGAAAAAGGAGACGCTTCGGTTTGAGCTCATCGTCGCAGGATTTAAGATCGCCCGAAAAACCCGGCCATCAGGAAGATGGTGTTCTGTCTCTGACCTTTGATGATAACCGCGTGCTGGCGCTGCTCATGGGCCAACATGATGCACATTTGGCGCTCATTGAACAGAAATTAGGCGTGGCCATCGTGCCGCGCGGCAACCGCCTGTCAATTCGGGGTGATCAAAACAGCGCTGAGCTGGCCCGCGCCGTTCTTGTTCAGCTTTACACCAAAGCCGCACGTGGCGCTGAAATCAACAAGGGTGAAATTGAAGGGGCCATTCGCATGGTGAAAATTGCGGATGAAAAAACCACTGGCGAAAGCGGCGTGCGCACGAGGCGCAAAACCGTATCCGCCCGCACCGCCAATCAGGGCGCTTATATTGAGATGATCCGCAAGAATGAACTGGTCTTTGGCGTGGGGCCGGCAGGCACTGGCAAAACCTATCTCGCTGTGGCCTGTGCCGCTGAAGCCTTGATGAATGGCGAGGTTGACCGCATCATTCTTTCACGCCCCGCTGTGGAAGCGGGTGAACGCTTGGGTTTTCTGCCCGGCGACATGAAAGAAAAAGTCGATCCCTATCTGCGCCCGCTCTATGATGCGCTCTATGACATGATGCCGCAAAGCAATGTGGCCAAGGCTTTGGCCGAAAACCAGATTGAAATTGCCCCACTCGCCTTCATGCGTGGCCGCACCTTGGCATCATCCTTCATCATCCTCGATGAAGCGCAAAACACCACCCCCATGCAGATGAAGATGTTTCTAACCCGCTTGGGTGAGGGCAGCCGGATGGTGATCACCGGTGATCCGAGCCAAGTTGATTTGCCCTATGGCGTGACATCAGGCTTGGATGATGCGTTGTCAATTCTGAACGGTGTTTCTGGCATTGGCATCACCCATTTCGAGACGTCGGACATTGTGCGCCATGCCTTGGTGGGGCGCATTGTGGCAGCTTACGATAAAAAAGGCATTGCCATTTCGGCCCAGCGCAAGCCTCGCAGCATTGCCTGATTGCTATGCCACTTGATCTTGCTATTGAAGTTGACGCTTGGTCCAGCGTGCCCGGCTTGGAATTGATGGCCGAACAGGCCGTGGCCGCAGCCTTGCCTGATTCAGCGCGCGGCAAGGTGATCACACTTTTGTTCTCCGATGATGCCACGATGCAGGATTTGAACCGCGATTGGCGGGGCAAAGACGCGCCCACCAATGTGCTGTCCTTTCCGGCCCCTGAAGATCAAGTCACACCACCGGGCGAACTTGAACTCTTGGGCGATATTGTGCTGGGCTATGAAACCTGCGCGCGTGAGGCGGATGAAGCTGGCAAACCCCTGGCTGAACACGCATGCCACTTGATCGTCCACGGTGTTTTGCATCTGTTGGGCTATGACCATATTGATGATAAAGAGGCAGAAGCGATGGAAGCGGCTGAAGCAAAAATCTTGGCAACGCTTGGCATCGCCAACCCTTATATGCAGAATTAAATGACCACCATGCAGCCGCCAAAACGCTCAATTCTCAACCGCATTAAAAACCGCATTGCCCCCGGCAATGCCGATTTGCGCGAAAGCCTTGAAGGGGTGATGGACAGCCATGCCGGAAAATCCGGCGAAGAAAGCATGAATGCCGATGCGCGCTCCATGATGCGCAATGTGCTGGGCTTTTCAGAATTGCGCGTGGATGATTTGATGGTGCCGCGCGTGAATATCGTGGCGGAAGAAGAAACCGCCACCATGCGAGGGCTTCTGTCGCAATTCATTGAGGCCAATCATTCGCGCCTGCCCATTTACCGCGATTCATTAGATGATATTGTGGGCATGATCCATGTGAAGGATTATCTGAAATGGATGACTTCGAAGGGATCAAAAGCCAAATCCAAAACTGCCGCTGAAGCTGGCATCAGCCTGCCCGCCAAGGAGCTTTCATCCACCATCAAGCAACATTCCAGCATGATCCGCGATGTGCTCTATGTGCCGCCCTCGATGCCGGCGTCTGACCTGTTGATCAAGATGAAAGCCTCGCACATCCATCTTGCGGTGGTGGTGGACGAATATGGTGGTACTGATGGTTTGGTGTCACTCGAAGATTTGGTTGAAGAAATCATCGGGGATATTGCAGACGAGCATGACACTGATGATGAACATGGCATGCTGCGCAAGCAGGATGATGTGACCTATGTGGCCAATGCCTTGATCAGCATTGCGACGTTGGATGAAATGTTCAAAGTCGATCTGCTGCCAGATGACCAGGAAGATGAAGCGGATACACTTGGCGGTCTGGTGTTTGAAATGGCAGGTCGTGTGCCATCACGCGGGGAATTGCTGAAACATCCGTCAGGTCTTGAATTTGAAATTCTGGAAGCAGACCCGCGCCGCGTGAAGCGTGTGCGCATTCACATCAAGCCACCAAAGCCTGATGCGGATACACTGGATGATGAGGGTGAGGGTTAAATCAAACCCAAAGCTTTTGCATGTTGACCGAGGTTGATTTCGGGCCGCGCTCCCGTGTGCGAAATAATCTCGGCTGCGGCTGCGCTGCCCAATGAAGCACAAGTCGCAAGCGGCAATCCGCGAGTATGGCCAAACAAAAAACCAGCCGCATAAAGATCACCAGCCCCCGTCACATCCACAACTTGGCGAACAGGATGGGCCTTCACGTCAATGCGTTCAGCCCCCCGCACAATCAGCGAGCCTTTTTCTGAGCGCGTCAGAACCGCCATCGGGCAGTCCTGCGCCACAGCCTGAACCGCGCCATCAAAATTCTGGGTTTTGTAGAGGGATTTGATCTCACTCTCATTGGCAAACACGATGTCGATTGAACCTTTGATCAGATCGAGAAAACTGTCGCGGTGGCGCTCAACACAGAACGAATCCGAAAGGGTAATAGAGGTCAGGCGGCCAGCGGCTTTGGCGATCTTGGCGGCAAGGCGAAAGGCTTCTTTCGCTTCAGGCTTATCCCAGAGATAGCCTTCCATGTAGGTCACCTGCGAGGCTTCAACCACGGCCTTGTCCACGTCTGCCACATTGAGGTTCACGCAAGCCCCCAGATAGGTGTTCATCGTGCGCTCACCATCGGGAGTGACAAGAATGAAGGAACGCGCTGTCGCAGGCCCGTTGGTGGCCGCTGGCGTATCAAAGGCAACGCCTTGGGCGCGCATATCATGGCGATAAATTTCGCCCAATTGATCAGCCCGCACCTTGCCGAAATAAGCGGCACGACCGCCAAAGCTCGCCACACCCGCCGCCGTATTTCCGGCAGAGCCTCCGGAGATTTCTATGGCGGGGCCCATCACCGCATAAAGGTGTTCAGCACGCTCTTCATCAATCAGGTTCATGGACCCCTTGACCAACTGCTCCTGCTGCACAAAGGCATCTTCCACCTTGGCAATCACGTCAACAATGGCATTGCCAATGGTCAATACATCAAATTTTGCGGCACTCATCGGCTTCTCCAAATTTCTGTGTTCCCCCTAACCCATGGCTCCCAATGAAACAAGCCTCTTGCGGAAATGGGAACCACTCACTACCTCTGGCGCATGTTCTCAAGCCTGTTCAAAGCCATGAATGATGTGACCTCACCCGAATTCCGCAAAGTGCTGTGGACATCGGTGGGGCTGACCGTGGCGCTGTTCGCTGCTATTTTGGTGGGCGTTGAAACCGTGTTGTCTTTTATCACCTTGGTGCCCTGGCCCTGGCTGCAAACCACCATAGCGCTGGGAACGGGGCTGGGGCTTTTGGCAGCGTTCTTTTTTCTCGCAGGTCCGGCCGTTGCCATGTTTGCGGGTTTGTTTTTGGATAAGATTGCCGCGCGTGTCGAGCAGCGCCACTACCCGAAAGATCAGCCGGGCAAAAGCTTGCCCACGATACCTTCATTTTTCTTCGGGTTGAAATTTGCAGCCACGGCACTGCTGGCAAACCTTATCGTGTTGCCTTTGGTATTTGTATTTGGTTTTGGCATTGTCTTGCTGGTGGTCGTGAACGCCTATTTGATCAGCCGCGAATATTTTGAAATGGCGGCCACCCGCTTCATGTCCCCCCAAGCCGCCAGCGCCCTGCGCAAGCAAAATGGCGGCACGATTTTTATTGCGGGTTTCATTCCGGCATTGATGTCGCTGGTTCCGGTGCTCAACCTCACTGTGCCCCTTTTTGCGACATCCTATTTCGTTCACATCTTCAAGAAGGTTTCGGCGTCTTCGGTTTGAAGGGGCAAAGGTCATTGACCAAGCAGTGCCAGCATTCAGGCCTGCGCGCTTTACAAACATACCGCCCATGCAAGATCAGCCAGTGGTGGGCGTGGCGGGCATAGGCAGCAGGCACCACCTTCAACAATTTAGTTTCCACCTCCAACGGAGTTTTCCCCGGGGCCAGGCCCAACCGATTGCCCAAGCGAAACAGATGCGTATCGACAGCAATCGTTGGCTCACCAAACACATGGTTCAACACCACATTTGCGGTTTTGCGCCCCACACCGGGCAAAGCTTCCAAGGCTTCGCGTGAGTGTGGCACGTCAGAACTATGCTCACTGATGAGCAATTTGGACAGGGCCATCACATTCAGGGCTTTGGTTTTGTAAAGCCCGATGGATTTGATCGCATCGCGCAATTTCTCATCGCCCAACGCCACAATTTTTTCTGGGGTGTCGGCGATTTTGAACAGGGGAATGGTGGCCCGGTTCACGCCAGCATCTGTGGCTTGGGCTGAAAGCACTACAGCCACCAGAAAAGTGAAATCATTGACTGAATGAAGTTCGCCCTGTGGCTCCGGCACGGCGGCCTGAAAGCGGCGAAACAACTCTTCAATCTCTGGGGCTTTGAGGCGGCGCGACATGCAGTGTGATGCTCCAGAAAACGGGTGGCTTTGAACCACGCCTTATCCTAATTTTGGCCCATGGAACATTCAAATCTCGATGACTATGAAAAAGTGCGCCAGGTGCTGAGCCACCTCTATGATAATTGGCGCGACCAACCTTCGCTGGAGGAACTGGCTGCACCCGTTGGCATGACACCAGATCAGTTGCAGCGCGTCTTCACCCGCTGGGCGGGGCTGACACCAAAGGCCTTCCTGCAAGCTCTCACGCTGGATCACGCGCGCGCCATGTTGAAGGATTCAGCCAGCATTCTTGATGCCTCTCTGGAACTTGGCCTATCTGGCCCCGGCCGCCTGCATGATTTGTTTGTGGCGCATGAGGGCATGTCTCCGGGCGCTTACAAATCAAAGGGGCAAGGCCTCACCATGTCTTATGGCTTTCACCCATCGCCCTTTGGCCTCGCCTTGGTAATGATAACACCTCTGGGCCTGTGTGGGCTGGCCTTTGCCGATCTGGGCGGTGAGCAGTCAGCCTTAGCGGATATGATGCGCCGCTGGCCCAATGCACATTATGTGGAAGATTCAGCGCAAACAGCACCCTTCGCGGCGCGGATTTTTGCCGCCGACAAATGGCGTGATGGAACCCCCATCCGCATCACCTTTATCGGCAGCGATTTTGAAATCAGGGTGTGGCAAAGCCTTCTCAAAATTCCTGTGGGCCGCGCCGTGACCTATGGCGATATTGCGGCTTCGATTGAAAAGCCCAAGGCTGCCCGCGCTGTGGGGGCGGCTGTGGGGCGCAATCCCATTTCATTCGTGGTGCCGTGTCACCGGGTGATCGGCAAGTCGGGCGATATCACCGGCTATCATTGGGGCCTCACCCGCAAGCGTGCGATCTTGGGCTGGGAGCAGGGAAGGCTTTAACCCTCTATTCCTTCTTCAATCATCGCATTCACATAGCGCTCAATGGCCAATGCTTCAGTCGAAAGCCCTTGGCGATAATAGAGCAGGAAGCTCAAAAAAATCGTCATGGCAATCGAAGGCAATGGCCCCATGAACAGAAAAATCCCGGCCACCGCATAGTAATAACCGCGGATACCATTGTTCATGCTTTTCAGCGCTTCAGTCAAAACCGTGGCTGTGGCCGTGATCATCACATTGGCTTGCGGCGTGGCGGCGGGGGCCTCATCCAGACCTCCGATCAGGGCCAGCGTATAGGCCAATTTGCGCAAGGCATAGGTGAAGGAAAAAAAGCTGATCGCCATGATCACCGTGATCGATGCAAAATTAATGGTGAACAGCGCCAGGCTGATGGATGGAAAAAACGCCATCTGTGTCAGAGATGCATGCACATGGTTGATGGAAGCCAAAGTGCCAACGAGCCCAGCGAGCACAATCAGCGTGGCCGAGCCGAAGAATGACATGGAGCTTGAAACCTGCCCCAGCAAAATGCCATCAAACACCCGGTTCTCGCGGCGCGAATGCAACAACATGCGCATCCATTTCAGGCGCACCACATGCAACTGCGCGTTCAGTGTGCCCCGCCCCAACAGGCGCAGGATCGGACCGTAAGCCCACCACATGAAAAAGATTAGAACCACGGCAAACACATGGAGAAAATCAAAATCATAAGGCAGGCTCATGCGTGAATTTCCTTGATGGTGGCGGCCTTGATTGAGGGCGTGCGTTCCAAGGCGTAATTCAAATTAAAGGCTGATGACGCCATGAACACCGGCGCACCATCCAGATCATGCGCGATCGACGAACGGTTGGCATCCGAAAAGCTTTCCATGGTCTTGGAATCATCACAGGTGATCCAACGCAGAATTTCAAACCGTGTGGTTTCAAACTCTACAGGCACACTATATTCACTGTTCAAGCGGTCAGCCAACACATCAAGCTGCAAGGCACCCACCACGCCCACAATGGCCCCAGAACCATCAATGGGTGTGAACAATTGCACGACCCCTTCTTCGGCCAATTCCTCCAAGGCACTTTTCAGCTTCTTGGCTTTCATGGGGTCGCCAAGCCGCACGCGCCGCAAAATTTCGGGCGCAAAACTGGGCACGCCAGTGAACACAATGTCTTCACCTTCTGTCAGTGTATCACCAATGCGCAACACGCCGTGATTGGGAATGCCCACCACATCACCTGCAAAGGCTTCTTCCGCCAAGGAGCGATCTTGCGCAAAGAAAAACTGCGGCGCGTTGAGTGCGAGAGATTTTCCGGTGCGCACAATTTTCACCCGCATACCGCGCGTAAGCTTGCCGGAAGCCACGCGCATAAAGGCAATGCGGTCACGATGGTTGGGGTCCATATTGGCTTGGATTTTGAACACCACACCTGTGAGCTTGGGTTCAATGGCCTTCACCACGCGCTGACGCGATTTTTGGTCGCGCGGTGGCGGGGCATAAGCTATCAGCGCATCCAGCAAATCGCGGACACCAAAATTCTTGATCGCCGAGCCAAAATAGACAGGTGACAGATGCCCCTCTAAGAATGACTGCTGGTCAAAACCATGGCCCGCCATTTGCACCAGTGAAAGCTCTTCACGGAAATGCGTGGCAGCCGATGCTGGCAGCAATGTGTCAATCAGCGGGTCATCCGGTCCAGACACAGTTTCACCCGCGCTATCACCATCCACACGCCGAATGCGCTGGTTGATCAGATCATAAGTGCCAGCAAAAGTCTTGCCAATGCCGATGGGCCACACCATGGGCACCACAGTGAGCGCCAGGCCTTTTTCAATCTCATCCAGCAGGTTCAATGGTTCCTGCGCTTCACGGTCAAACTTGTTGATGAAAGTGATGATGGGAATATCGCGCATGCGGCAAATTTCAAACAGCTTGCGTGTGCGGTCTTCAATGCCCTTGGCCCCGTCGATGACCATCACGGCAGCATCCACTGCCGTCAAAGTGCGGTAGGTATCTTCTGAAAAGTCTTCGTGGCCCGGCGTATCGAGCAGGTTGAACACGCAATTGTTATATTCAAAGGTCATCACTGAAGTCACGACTGAAATGCCGCGCGCCCGTTCTATGCTCATCCAGTCTGAGCGCGTGCGGCGGCGGTCGCCCTTGGCGCGCACTTGGCCAGCCAACTGAATAGCCCCCCCGAACAACAGCAGTTTTTCAGTCAGCGTGGTTTTGCCCGCGTCAGGGTGCGAGATGATCGCAAATGTGCGCCGTCTGGCGGCTTCGGTTTCAATGCTCAAAATGAGGGCCTGGTTCTTTCAATTCTATAATGCGCCATCCTCTAGCGGCAACTGGCAAAACAGTCCAGCCAGCGGTTGCCCTTTTCCGGCCAATGTGGCAGTTAGGGGTAAGGGGTGATCATGGCCGAACTTGCACTTGTTGGTGATATTGGGGGAACCAACTCCCGCTTTGGACTGGTGGCACAAGGCTCAACCGACGTGACACACGTTGAAGCCCAGAAAAACAACAATTTCGCCAGCCTGGAAGACTCAGCCGCACATTACCTGAAAAGCCGTGGCGTCACGTCTCTACGCACCGCTGCCATTGCAGTGGCCGCCCCTGTGGACCGTGAAGTGATCACCCTTACCAACCGTGATTGGACATTTAGCGCAGCTTCATTGAAGAAAGCGACCAACGCTGCACATTTTCGCTTGCTGAATGATTATGAGGCGCTGGCCCTTTCACTGCCGCACCTGGCTGATTCCGATCTGGCGCAAGTGGGCGGCAAAGCTCCAAAACCCAACGCCATGAAGGTGGTGCTTGGCCCCGGCACAGGCCTTGGCATGGCCATGTTAGCGCCCTTGCCACAAGGCGGATGGATGGCGCTGCCAGGTGAGGGTGGGCATGTCACACTTCCTGTAGTGACCGCCGAGGAATTGCACTTGCGGGATGCCATCATGGGTGCTGGAAGATTCTCTGAAGTTGAAGATATTCTCACAGGGCCTGGCCTGTTCGACCTTTACAAGGTCATCGCCAAGACGCCCAAATTTGAAACCCCGGAAGCCATGTTGCAGGCGGGCATTGCCGGTCAGGATGCAGAGGCAGAAAAAACGCTGCACCATTTCATCACGTTCCTGGCGCGCCTGTCAGGCGATTTCGCCATGGCACTTCAGGCCCATGGCGGGGTCTATCTGGCGGGTGGCATTGCCCCATCCATCGTGAAGCAATTGCAGCAAGGTCATTTCCGAAAAGTGTTTGATGATCATGGCCGCATCGCCGAAGTGATCCACAATATCCCGGTTTATGTGATCATGGATAAGTTTCCAGCCTTCAAAGGTTGCGTGGCAGCACTCTCATGGTGAAAGGCGTTCTTCTTGTCGTCGATGTGCAAAATGATTTCTGTCCCGGCGGCAGGCTTGCTGTGGCAGGTGGCGACGAAATTGTTCCCCTCGTCAACAAAATCGCACGCAAATATCCCCATGTGGTGTTGACGCAGGATTGGCACCCGGTGGGCCACTCTTCTTTTGCTACACAACATCGCGGGCATGACCCCTTCACCCAAATCACCATGCCCTATGGGCCGCAAACCCTGTGGCCAGATCACTGCATCATTGATTCAGAAGGCGCCACATTTCACAAAGACTTGGACATTCCCCACGCCGAGTTGATCATCCGCAAAGGCTTCCGCAAGGCGATCGATTCTTATTCCGCCTTTTTTGAAAATGATCACAAAACCCCCACAGGCCTCGGCGGTTATTTGAAAGAGCGGGGCTTCACCAAGGTCACTTGCGTGGGCCTCGCTTTTGATTATTGCGTGCGCTTTTCCGCTGAAGATGCCCGCAAGCTGGGATTTGAAGTCGATGTGATTGAGGCGGCCACCCGCGCCATTGATCTCGAAGGGTCGGTGGGTGATACGCGCATGTCCTTCCGTGAGCGTGGCATCGTCCTCAAGTGAGTGAAAACACCAATCGCGGCATAGGCCTCTTCATTGCGTCGCAATTTGTGGGCGCATTGGTGGATACACCAGCCAAATATTTACTGGCCCATGGCGTGGCCCTCAGCATGGTGGTGTTTTTTCGTTATGTGATCGCCTTCGCCCTTTTGATCACAATTTTCATTGTCCGTGGCAACACGCCTCCAGCCAGCCAGCACAAGCGCGTGAATATATTGCGTGGGCTATTGCTCACATCGTCAACATTTTTGAATTTCTATTCGTTGCAGAATTTGCCTTTGGCCGTGGTGATGAGCATCAATTTTGCCGCACCCCTTTTGTCCTGCGCCTTGGCCCCATTTTTACTGGGTGAATATGTGGGCCCGCGACGCTGGGCCGCTGTGGTGGTGGGCTTTGTCGGTGTATTGATTGTGATGCGCCCGGGCGGAGCGGTGTTTCATCTGGCCATGGTGACATCGCTGATGAATGCAACAGTCATCGCACTGTATCAGATATTCACAAGGCGCGCCGGTGCGGGCGATCACCCCGAAACGGGCCTCACCTATGTTTTTGCCGTGGGGGCCGTTATCACAGCTTGCGTGGTGCCATTCCACTGGCAAATGCCAGCAGTTAATCTCTGGCCGGTGATTGCTTTGATGGGCACTTGCGGGCTCGTCACCCATCTCATCATTTCGCACGCATTGCGTCTGGCGCCAGCATCGCTGCTGGCGCCGTTCATCTATCTCAACATCATCTGGATCACTGTATTTGGCATTGTGATCTTTGGCGACTGGCCAGACCAGTGGACCACGCTGGGCAGCACTATCATTATTGCCAGCGGCTTTTACGTGTGGTTGCGTGAACGCGTCAGAAGTCAGCCCGCAAACTGATAGGCTGTTTTGACCGCTGTATAGAATTCAGCCGCATAGCGCCCCTGTTCACGCGCGCCCATGGATGAACCTTTGCGCCCACCAAAGGGCACATGATAGTCAACGCCAGCCGTGGGCAGATTAACCATCACCATGCCAGCCTGAGACTTGCGGCGAAAGTCGGCCGCAAATTTGAGCGAACCGGTATAGATACCCGATGAAAGCCCAAAAGCCGTGTCATTGGCCACAGCCAGAGCTTCATCATAAGTGCTCACTTTGATCACCGAAGCAACTGGCCCAAACACCTCTTCGCGGTTGATGCGCATGTCATTTGTGGTGCCCACGATGAGGGCAGGCGAAATGAAGTGCCCTTTGGTATCGCGGTTCAGGCGCTCGCCACCCCAAGCCACTTCACCGCCTTCAGAGCGCGCAATGGCGATAAATTTTTCATCTTGCGCCAGTTGCCCGTCATCCACCACGGGGCCCATCTGTGTGCCGTCTTTGAGAGCGTGATCCACCTTCAGGGCCTTCATGGCGGAAATGGTTTTTTCAACAAAGGCATCATGCACTTTGGCGTGAACGATCAGCCGTGATGAAGCTGTGCAGCGTTGCCCGGTTTGGAAGAAGGCACCATCAACAGCCCCCGCTACTGCCGCATCCAGATTGGCATCATCCATCACCACAAGTGGGTTCTTGCCACCCATCTCAAGCTGAAACTTCGCCCCCCGCGCTGCGCAAGCCATGGCCACCTTGGCTCCGGTTTCAACTGAGCCCGTGAAGGAAATGGCATTCACATCGCGTGAATCGAGCATAGTCTGCCCAACGACCGAACCACGCCCCATCACCAGGTTGAATACACCCTTGGGCAAGCCAGCGCGCGAGATGATTTCAGCCAATGCCCAAGCCGTGGCCGGCACAAGGTCAGCAGGTTTGAAGACCACGCAGTTGCCGTAAGCCAAAGCGGGCGCAATTTTCCAGGCTGGAATGGCGATGGGGAAGTTCCATGGTGCAATCAGCCCCACCACACCCACGGGCTCGCGCGTAATGGTCACATCCACGCCGGTGCGCACCGAGGCCAGCGCCGTGCCTTCAATGCGCAAAGCTTCTTGCGCGAAGAATTTGAAGATCTGCGCGGCACGCATCGTTTCAGCAATGCCATTGGCAAGCGGCTTTCCCTCTTCGCGCGAAAGCAGACGGCCAATCTCATCCTTGCGGGCCAGCAACTCCACCCCGATCATTTCCAATGCATCGGCACGCTGTTGCGGTGTGGTCATACTCCATGACGGCAGGGCGGCTTTGGCGGCAGCAATGGCCATTTCCGTTTGCGCCTTGTCGGCTTGAGTGTATTCCCCCACCACATCGCTGATGTCAGAGGGGTTGATGTCAACCGTCACACCTTGGCCGTTCAGCCATTCGCCATTGATGAAATTCTGCTTTGCGCCCATACCAATCTCCATTTCGCTTTTATCCATTTATCATACAAATTACTTTGGGCAAAGTTTACCCCCTTAAGGCCATCGCCCCCACCACAACCAAAACACCCCCGGCCAGCCTTTGCCAAGTCAGCGGCTCCCTGAGCAGACGGGCCGACATGCCAATAGCAAACAATATGCTGATTTCCCGCAAAGCCGCCACCATGGCGATGGGTGCCACGCTCATGGCGTAGATCACAATCCAATAGGCAGAACCTGAGGCCAGCGCTCCCACCACGCCGCTGCGCCAATAGGGAGCGACGGAAGCAAAAATTGCTGGACCTCGCAGAATCAAGCCTGTTGCCACCATGAAAGTGGCATCAAGAATAAAAACCAATGCGGTATAACCAGAAGCAGAATTAGACGCCCGCCCCCCCAAACCATCAACCACTGTATAAAGGCCGATAAACACGGATGTGATCAAAGCATAAACCAACGTTGTCCTGTCAAGCTTTTTGGCGAGAGTCGGTGAAATGGCAATCAGCCAAATGCCGAGGATCAAAATAACAATTCCTGCTGTGGCCAGAGATGACAAGGCATCTTGCGTGAAAATATGGGTGCCAATTAAGGTCAACAGCGGGGCCGTGCCGCGCGCCACGGGGTAAACCAGTCCAAGCTCGCCTGACTTGTAGCTGCGAACTAAAAACAAATTATAGCCCGTGTGCAGCAATCCGGATGTGAGCGCATAGGGCAAGCTGGCTTGGCCAGGAAAGGCAAAGAAAGCCAGCATGACAATGCCCATCAGCCCCATCAGGCTCTGCAACATGAACATGGCCAGAAACCGATCAAGATTGGACTTGACCAAGACATTCCATGACGCATGCAGAAATGCAGCAAAAATCACGATGAAAAAAAGATGAAGTGGCAAGACTTAAACCGCTAAGACGTGGAACATCTAACTAGGCGGTTTTTGCCCAATAAAAAAGGCCACATGGTTTCATGTGGCCCATTTTAAATCAAACTTGTCTTAGCTGCACATCGTGCCGGCGGCCACCGTTGTGGCATAGCAGTTCAATGTAAGTGTTGAGCGTGGCCGCACAGAAATTGCCTGACGGATGTTGAAACTGGTAGAACCCAGAATATTAACACCGAGGAAGCTGACCACAGTGGGTGTATAAGTGGTGCAAGCGCGTGCCACGATCAAATCATTGCCCGCCGTCATCAGTGAGGCCATGGTGCTTGTGTCGGGTGCCGATCCACAGGAGGGGCCCTGGCCGTTGCCGGTTTTCCAGATTTGCGTAATCGTGCCGCTCACCTTCCGGTAGTCATAGACCTCAATACGCACATTGGCGGCCGTCACTGGCTGCATGATCACATAAACAGCGTTATATTGATCATTGATGACGGATTGGAATGTGTTGGCTTTTTGTTGGCCCACAAGGTCTGCCATTGTTGATGCTGAGGAAACAACGCGGCGGTTGAGCGAAATGAGACCCGTCACATCGATCAACCCAAAATAGAGAAAGCACATGAATGGCACAATGAATGCAAACTCAATGGCTGCCGCACCGCGTTCTTCGCGCAGCATGTCGCCCATTCGCATGAGGCGATCAGAACCAGCAGTCCGTTGGGCAAGTTTGGACAATTTTGCTTTTAGCATGCTGAGCCCCCGGAAGAAGGATAGGGTTCGGTTTGGAACATGGCAAACCCAACCAGACGGCGGGCAGTATTGCCCTTGATATTCCCCAAATAGTTCATCAATGGCATGGTGAAAGTCCAATCATAAGTCGCCACCAGTGATGAAGGGCAAACGGGTGCGCCCAACTTATATGCTGATGCGCCAGCTGTACCGTCATCTTTGACACCAATAGAAATGAATGATGGCATATTACTTGCCAGCTGCGCCCAAGACGTATAGGAGTTGGCATAGACCACCAAATTGCTAGTGCAACTCGCACCAATTGACGCGTTTTTGCAAATGAGTGTTTTGAAATCGGCGGCGGATTTGTTAGCCCCTTGGGCAGAGCCTGTGCGCGCAGTACGTGCCGCCTCCTGAACCGCAGCCTGTAAACCATATTCAGTGAACATCATCGCACCCGTCTCGATGATAACACCCATCAGAGCAAAAAACGGAAATGCGACCATGGCAAATTCAATTGCCGTCGCACCTTTTTCTGAGGACTTGAAACGCTTCCCCAACTTTCTGATCTGCAAAACTGAGTTCTTTAACATGGCACTCTCCCTGTTCGCCTCGCGGCGAACAACCCGACAATTGAATAAAACTGTTATCAGCGAAGTGTTGCAGCAGGTTGAACAATATCATTCAAATTTTAGCAATTTGCTGCGTGCACTCTGCCGAACTTATTGCGGGGCCTGTGGTGGTGCTGAAACATCAGCCGATTTATTACCCGTCGCCAAACCAGACTTGCTGGTGTTCATGGCGACAATGTTCTTGAATGTTTCATAGTCGTCGCCGGGGATCATCACGCGCATGCAGAGCGGGTCGCAGCTATAGCTGAAGCGGGCGGCACGCGCGTCTTTTCCACTGGTAGCTGAAAACAGGGCGACCTCATTGTTGGCGCTGTGCGTGACTGTCACGTCAAAATTCGCAACCTGATTTCCATTGACATCCAAAATCATCACATTGGTGTCGCCAAAGGCGCGGCCATGCATGAACACTTGTTTACCGTTGACAGAAACATCAGCAATCGAAGGGTTGCCCACCACCACTGTTCCGGGTTCAGTTGTCAAAGCAATCAATTGCGTTTGATCGGTTTGGATGGTGAGCGGCGCACCTGCCACGGCTAAAGATGCGCTCCACAACTGTGTTACGCACAAAGCTGAAGCAGCCAGCAAATTCAATTTAGACATCCCACACCTCAACAAAACAAAACCACTGTCAACGATGAACTAAGCCGAGAATGGTGAAGTTTCGGTTACCGCGGCTGGCATGCAAAAGTTTTGCTAAACTCTTCCTCAAGGTTAACCCCCTCTTTACGTCCGGCATGTGATGGTCGCTGCAATTGCCTTTGCCTCAAAGTCTTGGGGCATTTCAAAAGTCGGATTCATCATGTTGCACACACTCTCTATATCTCTGTTGCCCATTCTTTTGATTGTTGCTGCGCTGGGAGATGTCGTTTCTCTGCGCATTCCGAATTGGCTCACCGCATTGACGGCAGTTCTATTTTTTCCGATGGCCCTTCTCACCGGCATGCCGCTGAATGAATTTGGAATGCATATTTTAGCCGGCGTTCTGCTTTTTGTTGCCGGATTTGTGTTTTTTCAGTTTGGCCTGTTTGGCGGCGGCGATGCAAAATTGATGGCCGCAGCCGGCCTATGGTTTGGCACCAGCCAAACATTGCCTTTCTTGGTAGCCACAGCTTTGGCAGGGGGCGTTCTGGCTTTGGTGGTGGGTGCTTGGTCAATGATTTTGATGTCTTGGGAAATTCATGGCAGCGATCAGAGCTTTGGTTCTTTCGGCAAGCGGTTGCGCGAGTTGAAGCCAAATGTGCCTTACGGCATGGCCTTTGCGATCGGCGGAATTCTGGCGTTTCGTGAAACGTGGTGGATGACGGCACTGATATGATTTCAAGAGTTTGGTGGTCATTAACCATAATTTGACTATTCCATCACAAGGTTAGGTTTCGAGTGTGCCCAGTGGCACTGGTTTGGGGATTACAACAATGAGTAAAATGCGTATCTTGATGTTTGCTATGGCCATTGGTTCGGCCATTGTCGCCGGGCTTTTGGCCAAGGGTGTGATTGGCAAGAAGCCAGAGCAAGTCGTTGTTGAGGCCCCTGTCGCGAAAACCACTGAGGTGCTTGTCGCCGCCAAAGACTTGTTGATGGGTGACAAGCTTGCTCTTGGCACTTTGTCTTGGAAAACGTGGCCACAAGAAAATGTGCAGCAAAGCATGATCACCAAGGATGCCCAGCCTAATGCCTTGCAGGACTATGCAGAAGCGCGTGCCCGGCTTGCGATTTATCAAGGTGAAACAGTTCTCGAAAAGAAAATTCTTATGCCAGGCAAAGGCGGCTTTATGAGTTCTATTCTGCCCAAAGGCATGCGCGCCATCTCGGTGGCCATTTCGGCGCGCTCGTCCGCAGGCGGCTTCATTCTTCCGGATGACCGTGTTGATGTGATTTTGACGAGAAAGCCGGGGCAAGGTGGCAACACTCAAACTGTTAAGAGTGAAACGGTGGTCAGCAATGTACGCGTTCTCGCCGTAAACCAAGTGTTCCGCCAAGCAAATGCAGGCGATTCTGTTACCGTCGAAAAAGGTGAAACAGCAACGCTGGAGCTTGATCCGCATCAATCTGAAGTGATTGCCATGGTCGAATCTTCGGGTGAGCTTTCGCTGGCTTTGCGTTCGATTGCCGAAAATGATGGCAAGAAGATTGACGACATCATGCCTCAGTTGGCCGAAAAATATAACGCCGCAACCAATGGCAAGCGCGTCAATAACGACACGCTCTATGTGCGGTATGGCGTTGAATCCTATGCGTCTGTGAAGTGAGAAAGTTCTGATGAAAAAGTTTTTTGAAAAGTCGATCATTCCCACATCATGGAAGCCCAGTGCCGTGATCAAAATGTCAGCCTGTGCATCTGCGCTTCTGAGCTCAATCCTCATGCTGCAACCGCTGGCGGTGACCAATGCCAAGGCAGGCGATGTGGGGACCGTTAGCAATGCCAGTACGGCAGATTCTGGCCGTTTCTTGCGCGTTGGCAAGGGCAAATCCATGGTGGTGCATCTGCCTGCTGAAGCCAAGGATGTGGTGATCGGCAATACCGAACTCGTTGACGTAATGATCCGCACCAAGAATGTGGCCTATATCTTTGCCAAGAACTTTGGCCAAACCAATGTGTTCTTCTTTGATGCCAACGGCCAGCAGATCATGAATCTCGATCTGGAAGTGGCGCAAGACCCCACAGCCTTGCGCAATCTCATCAAGCGCACTTTGCCGGGCACACAAATCCGAGTGGACGTGGAAAGCGGCAATATTGTTTTGACCGGCACAGCCATGAACCCACTGGAAGCCAAGACGGCCTATGATCTTGCAACCAACATGAACAGTGAGGGCGGCGCGGGCACCAAGGTTGTAAATGCCATGACCATTGCAGGTGAAGACCAAGTGATGCTACAGGTCAAAGTTGTTGAAATTCAACGTGACGTGCTGAAGCAATTTGGCATCAATTTCAAAGCTTTGCTTGATGTCGGTGGGTTTGCCTTTAACCTTTCGACTGTCAACCCTTTCTCATCAAACGCGATTAGCGATGCCAATGGTTTTGGGGCTTCTGGTGTATCTGGCACAAGCAATTTTTCTGGTGTCGTGCGCGCTATGGAAAGCGATGGTCTATTGCGCACCTTGGCAGAACCGAACTTGACAGCCGTCTCTGGCCAGCCTGCTACGTTTCTGGCTGGTGGCCAATATCCTTACCAAATCTGCGATAACGTTGGTGGCGTGCGAACCTGCACAGTATCATTCAAAGACTATGGCGTCGGTTTAAACTTTACACCAGTTGTTCTCAGCCAAGGGCGGATCAATTTAAAGATTCATACCGAAGTCAGTGAGTTAAACAACGTTACCACCGGCCTCACAAATGCCCCTAGCTTGAACACGCGCAAGGCCGATACAACTTTGGAAATGCCTGATGGCGGGTCTATGATGTTGGCTGGCTTAATCCGCGAAACAACGCGCCAGACCATCAACGGCACGCCAGGTTTAAAGAGCTTGCCCGTGCTCGGTGCTTTGTTCCGCAGCCGTGACTTTATCAACAACCAAACAGAATTGGTTGTAATCGTCACGCCGCATATTGTTCGCAGCGTTGCGCAAAAGCAGCTCGAAACCCCGGACAAGAATTTCCTGCCGGCAACGGATCGCCAGACCATTCTGATGGGGCGTCTGAACAAGGTTTATGGCAGTGCCGGGAAGGCCCCTCAGGGCACGTATCAAGGCAATGTCGGTTATATTGTTGAGTAGAGTGGAGCGTTACACATCATGGTAAAATCAAATATGGCCTTTCCACTTTTTGCCAAATTAGGGCTTTTCCTATTGGCGGCATCTGCCCTTTCAGGCTGTGTCACTGATGAGCTAGGCTTTAACGACAGACCGCAGCCCTATGGCGGCTCAGACATGCATCCGCTCGCGGCCGTGAAAGGGCCTGTGACGATGGAAGTTTCAAGTGCCCAAGGCACCTTGCAGCCACCACAAATCAGTGCCGTCAATGGCTTTGTTCGGCAGGCCATGCAGGCAGGTGTTACGCCCATCACGATTGTGCGGCCAACAGGTGCAGGCAGTTCAGCCCGTGTTGCCAGTGAGGTGGCGAGCTTGATGGTGCAGCAAGGTGTGCCACGCGCTTATGTGCGCTTTGCTACCTATCCCGGTGGCGCAAACGCGCCAGTGCGCCTCAGCTATGTCGCAAGCTATGCCAAGTCGCGCGGTTGTGGCCAATGGCCGCAAGATGCAACCGACACCAACGAAAATCTATTAACAGCAAATCATGGCTGCGCGGTTCAAGCCAACATTGCCGCTGAAATAGCCAATCCTGAAACACTTGTTGTTCCAGCGACTGTAACACCCATCCCGGCAGAGCCGCGTGTGGGCGCAATCACCACAGCCTTTAGGCCATCAACCACAACTGGTTCGACTTCGAGCACCAGCTCCTCCTCGGCAGGTGGCCCTTAGGCCTGATAGCCTACTATCGACATAAATCTCAAACCCGTCGTTCAAGACAGGAACCGAAAAATGAATACCGAAAATACCGCCGCCGCCATTCCAGCACAGCATGATAACACGCTTCTGGTCAGCGTACCGCGCATCAACATTGGCGTGTTCTGCGATAATCAGCAAACGGGTCAAATTATACAGGCGGCCAGCATCGATCGGCGCATGTCCAAGGCGCACACCACCATTCAATTGGGTGGCATTGTGGCTGCGGCACAGGTTTACCAGTCTGAACCAACACCAAATGTGGTGATTGTGGAATCACATGGCGACCGCGCACAGATCATGGCCGAGCTTGGTCACTTTGCTGAAGTCTGCCAACCGACCACAAAGGTGATTGTGATTGGCCACATCAATGATGTGATATTGTACCGTGAACTGATCAAGAATGGCGTGAGCGAATATCTGGTGGCGCCTGTTTCCGCGCTTCAAATCGTCGAAACCGTTGCCAATCTCTTTAGCGATCCCAAGGCCGTGCCGCTTGGTCGCATCGTGGCATTTGTGGGGTCAAAGGGCGGTGTTGGATCTTCCACCATTGCGCATAATGTGGCTTGGGCTATTTCACAAAGGCTGAACACTGAAACGGTGATCACTGATTTAGATTTGCCTTTTGGCACGTCAGCCCTGAACTTCAACCAAGACGGTGGCGGGGGCATTTTTGAAGCTCTCGCTCAGCCAGACCGCGTGGACTCCACTTTAGTAGACCGCTTGATGACCAAGCTGGGCAATAAGCTCAGCCTGCTCAATGGCCCCAGCGGCATTGATCGTGAAATGAGCTTTGATGCCCATGCCATCGAAACTGTGCTAAACGTGGTGCGCCATTCAGCACCAATGATCGCTGTTGATGTGCCCAATGTCTGGGCCCCTTGGGTCAAATACACGTTATTGAATGCTGATGATGTGATCATCACCGCCACACCCGAATTGCCATCGTTGCGCAATGCCAAGAATCTTGTGGATATGTTGAAAGCCGGCCGCCCCCATGACCGTCTGCCCCGCTTGGTGCTCAATCAGGTGGGTGTGCCCAAGCGCCCTGAAATTCCCGCGGCCGATTTCGGCAAGGCCATTGGCCTTGAACCATCCATCATCATTCCACACGATCCGCAAAGCTTCGGCTTGGCGCAAGGCAATGGCCAAATGTTGTTTGAAGTGGCAGCGAAGTCAAAATCTGCGGAAGTGATGATGGATCTGGCCACCATGATCGCTGGCACACAACAAAAAGCTGCGAAAGCCGCAAAATTTGATCTCGCCGGCTTCATGCAAAAGCTGCCGCTGATGAAGAAGAAGTCATAAGGAAAAACAGGAATGTTTGGCAAAAAATCAGAAACCGGCGGTATAAAACCGGTCATCCTGCCCCCAGGTCCCGCAGCGGCAGCAGCTCATCCTGCCGCCAGCCAATTGGGCAGGGCAGCAATTCCTGAAATCAAGCTTGCCGGTGCCACACCCGCAGCACCGCCACCAGCGGCGCCTGTTGTTGATAAACCGCATGCCGAAGCCAAGCACAAGTCTGAATCCTATTACGACATCAAAAGTACGATCTTTAATGCGCTGATTGATGCCATTGATCTAACACAGCTGGGTCAGCTCGACCGTGATGCCGCGCGCGATGAAATCCGCGACATTGTCAATGAAATCATCGCCCTCAAAGATGTGGTGATGTCGATTGCCGAGCAGGAAGAACTGCTTGAGGACATCTGCAACGACGTTCTGGGTTATGGACCGCTCGAACCATTGTTGGCACGCGATGACATCGCAGACATCATGGTCAATGGTGCATCCGCAGTGTTCATCGAAGTCGATGGCAAGATGCAAAAGACAGGTGTGCGCTTCCGCGACAATAGCCAGCTTTTGAATATCTGCCAACGTATCGTAAGTCAGGTTGGCCGCCGTGTTGACGAAGCAAGCCCCATCTGCGACGCGCGTTTGCCTGATGGTTCACGCGTCAACGTGATTGTTCCGCCACTGTCGATTGATGGCGCCGCCCTCACCATTCGCAAATTCAAAAAGGATCGTCTGCGTTTACCGGATCTGGTGAAATTTAAATCGATCACGCCTGAAGGGGCTACGGTTCTTGAAATCATCGGGCGGGTGCGCTGCAACACGCTGATCTCTGGTGGTACAGGTTCGGGCAAAACCACATTGCTCAATTGTCTGACAGGTTACATTGACTCAGATGAGCGCATCATCACTTGCGAAGACGCTGCTGAGTTGCAACTGCAACAGCCACATGTTGTGCGTCTCGAGACCCGCCCTCCAAACCTTGAAGGTGAAGGCGCCATCACCATGCGTGAACTGGTGAAGAATTGCCTGCGTATGCGCCCAGAACGTATCATCGTCGGCGAAGTGCGCGGCCCTGAAGCTTTTGACTTGTTGCAAGCGATGAACACGGGCCATGACGGCTCCATGGGCACACTCCACGCCAACAGCCCACGTGAAGCCATATCTCGTCTTGAATCCATGATCACCATGGGTGGTTTTTCACTTCCATCAAAGACCATCAAGGAAATGATTGTCGGCTCGATTGACGTGATCGTCCAGGCCACGCGTCTGCGCGACGGGTCACGCAAAATCACCCACATCACCGAAGTGGTGGGTATGGAAGGCGATGTGATCATCACCCAAGATTTGTTCATCTATGATGTTTCGGGCGAAGATGCCAATGGCAAGATCATAGGCAAACACCGTTCGACTGGCATCGCTCGCCCCCATTTCTGGGATCGGGCGCGCTACTACAATGAAGAACGCCGTCTGGCCGAGGCCCTTGAAAAGGCTGAAACGCGCGACGCCGGTGTTTAGTGAGTAAAGGACGTCTCTGATGTTTTTTGGCGAAGATCTATCTTCTCTGGCATTTGTGGTCATGGTGAGCATCGCCGTCGGCGGTGCTGCTATTGCCTTGTTGTATCCCATGTTTTCGAATGACAAGGGCAGCCGCCGCGTCAAAGCAATTGCCACGGGAAAAAAGGCCGAGAGCAGTGGCAACACTTGGCGGTCACGCTTTACCGAAGACAGCAAGGATACGCGTCGTCGCCAGATTCAAGATTCGCTGAAGCAAGTAGGTAAGCAGGAAAAAGAGCTGAAGAAAAAGCGTGCAAGCTTGCGTGTCAGCCTTGAGCAAGCAGGCCTAGAAATTTCCGTCAGGGCTTACTGGGTGTCCGCCTGCATCCTTGGCTTTGGCATGGGCGTCATTGCGTTTATTATTTATCCAAATCCCATTGTTGTGGCGATGGTGGTTTTTGTGGGTGTCATGGGTCTGCCACGTTGGATACTCAAAACGCTGCGCAAGCGTCGTCAAAATATTTTCTTGAATGATTTTGCGGACGCGCTTGATGTGATGGTGCGTGGTTTGAAATCTGGTCTTCCTGTTACCGAAGCGATGAAAATTATTGCCTCGGAATCAGGCCCTCCGGTTGGTCCCGAATTTGCTGAAGTGGTGGAAGGCCAACGCTTGGGCATTTCCATCGAACAGGGCATTGAGCGCATGGTCGACCGTATTCCCCTGCCAGAGGTCAACTTCCTTGCCATCGTCATGGCCATTCAATCCAAAACCGGTGGTAACTTGTCTGAAGCTTTGGGCAATCTTTCTCGTGTGCTGCGCGACCGCAAAAAAATGAAGCAAAAAGTCACTTCGGTAAGCCAGGAAGCCAAATCTTCGGCGGCCATCATCGGGTCACTGCCATTCATTCTGATGATCTCGCTCACCATGCTGAACCCCACTTACCTTAGCCCGCTCTTCAATACACAAATGGGCCATATCTTGCTCATTGGCAGTGGCATCTGGATGTCTACGGGCGTTCTGGTGATGCGCAAAATGATCAACTTCCAGATTTAGTTTTCGACAAAGGTAAACCATGGGCCTGATAGCCAGTCTTTTCCAAATTGAATCGCTCCTGATGATTTTTTCAGGTCTGGCTGTGTTTGGCACCATCATCACTATCACTGCACCTTTTTTCGAAAACGACAAAATGCAGGCGCGCGCCAAGATTGTGGCCTCAGAACGCGACCGACTGAAGGCTCAACAAAAAGCCAATTTTGCCAGCACAGAAGTGCGCTTACGTGAAAAGGTGAAGCCATCGGCCTATACCCAAATTGTCGATGCCTTGAACTTGAAAAAGATCT
Organism: Alphaproteobacteria bacterium; assembly: GCA_028868255.1. Lineage (GTDB taxonomy): Bacteria > Pseudomonadota > Alphaproteobacteria > Rhizobiales > Aestuariivirgaceae > Aestuariivirga. The sequence goes on from JAGWUY010000004.1 coordinate 39,286, forward strand.
TCGAAGCTGAGGCCTCGCGCGAGAAACTACGCCAGGCTGGTTTTCGGACAGAAAAGCACTTGATGACTTTTTTGGCCATGCGCATCATCTCGCCTTTGATGATTGCATTGGCTTCATTTATCTACACATCAACTGTAATGGCAGAAAAAGTGCCCCCCAACTTGCGCCTTACCACGGCCATGATGGGATTGGTGATTGGTTTCTATTTGCCGGCAGTTGTGGTGAAAAACTTTGCCGCCAAGCGTCAGGCCTCGATCAAGAAATCTTGGTCAGATGCGCTTGACCTTTTGCTGATCTGCGTGGAATCCGGCATGGCTTTGGAGCCTGCAATGGGCCGCGTGGGCAAGGAAATTGGCAGCCAATCTGTGCCGCTGGCTGAAGAAATGGCTTTGACTGTGGCTGAACTTTCATTCCTCGGGGATCGCCGCAAGGCGCTCGATAATTTGAGCAAGCGCACCGGACTTGAAACTGTGCGCTCGGTTGTTACCAGCTTGATCCAATCTGAACGTTACGGCACGCCCTTGGGGTCTGCGCTGCGCGTTCTGGCCCAGGAAAACCGCAATGACCGTATGGCTGAAGCGGAAAAAAAGGCTGCTGCCTTACCGCCCAAGCTGACAGTGCCAATGATATTGTTCTTCTTGCCTGTCATTTTCGTCATCATCTTGGGGCCAGCCGGCATCACTGTCACTGGCACCAAGTGAGGCCTTTGAAGCTTTGTAAAACTTGAAATGCCGTGCTTGGTCTTGTTCCAGTGGAATGGGGCGACGATGAATTGCCAAATGGAAATCCAGGCTGCCACACCCATGAGCAACCAATACAGGGGAACAGTGAGAACCACCCCCCAACAGTGCATGTGCTTGCGCTTCATCACGATACTTGCCGCATAGAGCGATGTGCCATAGCTGATGCAGGTGACGACCAGGCTGATCCCCGCCACCAAAAAAGGCAGGGGCGCTTGAGTCACGGGTTCGCCCCAGTAAGCCCAGATTTGATAGGCGGTGAAGCTGACAAACAGTGGGTGCACCAGTGAAGAGAACACCGGCCCAAAGCAAACGGCCAACATCACCCAAATACCGGACCATCTGATTTCGCTGTGCAAACGCCGAGGTTCACGGATATGCACCAGCCAGGTTTGAAAAAACCCTTTGAACCAGCGAGATCTTTGGTGAAGCCAATTGCCATATTGCGTGTTGGCTTCTTCATAGGTTCGGCTGTCTATAGTTTGCGCAAAATACTGCCGCCGTGCCAGACGCAAGCCAAGATCAGCATCTTCTGTGACGTTATAAGGGTCCCAACCCCCGACATCGCGCAAGATTGCAGTCCGGAAATGGTTTGATGTGCCGCCCAATGGCAATGGCCAGCGATTA